>NZ_CFIFWG010000062.1:0-11540 GCF_984466335.1 Roseitalea sp.
CGGCGAAAAACCCTGTCCATCAATCCGCTCCCATCCAAAGACAAACCGCTCTAGCAGGTCTTTGATTCCAGTGTGGTTTACGGATTTGAAGTTCGTTCAGGAGCGTGCCGCGAACACTGTAACGAACTTCAAATCCACCACACTAAGGCCTGTGGGGGTTCGCAGCGACAAGATGCGGCAGCAGGCCGCATCGGGGCTCACTGCAATGCCGTGCCCGGTTCCTCGCCACCATCGGCCGGGGGCGCCTCGGCGGTCAGCGGATCACCGCGCGGTGGGGCAGCGACACCGCCGGCCCGCCCCCGGCGAACCGGCGGCGGCATGCCGTCCTCGACGAGACGCTGCCGCACCGAGCGGGCTCGAAGCGGGCTCTCGGGCGGCGCCGGCTTCCTCACGTCGCCGAGCAGCACCCTGCCCCCGTCCAGATCAGGATCGGCGAACCCGATCGGATCGACCCTTTCAAGCTCGGCCTCGGTCCGCAGCGGCGGCAGTTTCAGGATGGGAAGACTGTCAGGCCCCAGCGACGTCACCGGCGGCAGCGCCGAATCTCCGAGCACCTTCTGCAACTGGCGCTCGACATAAAAGGCCATCTTGCGCTGGCCGGCGGCGGTGAAGTTGATGCCGTCCGAACCGCGCAGACGCACCACCTGCCCCTTTACGTCCGGGCCGCGCTCGATGAAATTGCCGTCCGTGTCCACAAAGCCGTCCCAGACATCGACGAAGAAGCCGCCGGCCAGCGCGACCCGGGAGCGGTAGATTTCGTTCAGGACCAGCATGTCAGCGGACATGGAGCGGAAGCGGAACGGTGGCGTCCCCGCCCAGACCAGGGTCGCGCCCGCCTCGCCGATCTCGGCGATGAATGCATCGATCCGCTGCCGATAGGCATGCCGCCAGCCCTCCGACAGAACCTGCTCGCTGCGCCCGCCGACGCGCAGCGCCTGCCGGTCGTTGGCCCCGATATGGACCACCACGATCGCTGGCCGGACCTCTTCGACCAGGCCGCCAATCTCGGCGGGCCAGTCGTAGAAATCGTCGCGCACGAACCCGGACGAGCCGTTGATCCGCCGCTCGACCACCACATTGGGCGAATCGGCGAAGGCATCGACCAGGCCGCGAGCAAGGCCGTCCGCGACGAAGTCGCCGACGACCAGCACCCTGGTCGCGTGCTCGCTCTTGTCGACGGCCGGCTGGCGCGGTGCGACCGGTGCCGATGCGACCCGAGACCCCCTCTGGCGCGGCGAGGATCGCTGGCGCGGGACGGCCGCCTGGCGCGGCCGTTGCTGCTTGGCGGCCGGGTGTCGCCCGCTTCCATCGCGGCGGAACAAGAGTTCGAGCAGGCCGGGCTGGCTCTGCCGGTCCTGGGCGTGCGCCATCGAAACGCCCGGCAGGCCGTCAAGTGGTCCGGATGCCGGAAGACCTGTGGAAGCGACCACAAGCGCCAGCACGGCCGCAGCCGCACCGCGCCGAACACGCCATGGGTACCGTGCACCCCGCCGAAAGACCATTCACCGACCCTTTTGCGCCCCGCGGCGCAGGCCAGTGGATCATGACCGGGTTCAGCGCCGCCGCAGCACTTCTAGCACTTCGATGGACGCATAGCCATCCTGCATCAGGCCGGCGCTGGCCTGAAATGCCTTGATGGCGCTGCGTGACACCGGACCGATCCGGCCGTCAATGTCGCCTTCATAGAAACCCTTGCGCTTGAGCCGCAGTTGCAGCTCCTCGCTTTCGGCGACCGAAAGGCGCGTGAACGGGCGCGTCCAGTCCCGGCGCGGCGGCGGGAAGCCGGCGATCTGATCGGCCAGAAGACCCACGGCGAGCGCATATGCGTCCGCATTGTTGTAGCGCTTGATGACGAAGAAGTTGCGGATCATCACAAACGCCGGCCCGTCGCGACCCTGCAACACCTTGAGCTCGGCCTTCTGCTCGGGACGCGGATAGGGCTTGCCGTTGGCGCGGACCACGCCCAGGCGCCCCCACTCGCGCAGCGTCAACTCGCCGGCGGGGAATTTGCGGCCCGGCGGCAGCACCACCTCGTAGCCCCAGGTCTGGCCCGGTCGCCAGCCATTGCGCTTGAGCAGATTGGCGGCGGTGAAAAGCGCGTCGGGTATCGAGTTCCAGATATCCTTGCTGCCCTCGCCGTCACCGTCGAGCGCGTAGGCGGTGTAGCTTGTCGGGATGAACTGGGTGTGGCCCATCGCCCCGGCCCAGGACCCCTTCAACCCCTCGATCGGCACATCGCCACGCTGGGCGATCTTCAACGCCTCGATCAGCTGGCGGCGCGCGAACGCCGCCCGCCGCCTGTCGGCATAGGCAAGCGTTGCCAGCGCGCGCGGAATGTAGTGCAAGCGGCCTGGCTGCTTGAGCGCCTTGCCATAGCTCGATTCCATCGACCAGATGGCCAGAACGATATATCTGGAGACGCCTGTCGAGCGCTCGATCCGGTCGAGCAGCCGGCCATGCTTGCGCAGCATCGCCCTGCCGTCTGCGACCGTGCGCTCGTTGACGCGGGCGTCGATATACTGCCACGCCTCGTCGCGGAACTCGGGCTGGAAGCGGGCCTTGCGCAACACCTCCCGGTCGGGCGTGCGCACATTGGCGAAGGCGCGGTCGTAGACGCTGCCTGCGACCCCGTTTGCCACCGCCACGGAACGGAAATCGCGGATCCATTGCTGAAAGCCGGCGTCGGCACGCGCGGGCTGCGCGATGATCGTCAGCAGGAAAAGCGCGAAACCGCCCGCAAGGCCGGCGGCCGCGCCGATGCGCCCCATCGTCATATCAAACCTTTCTCCCGGCTTGCTTTATGACGCCGACCCTGTTTTCGCCGTCACGTTCGCGGCAAACCGTGGCAACAATGAGTCAGCGCTGGAGCCTGATGCCCATGAACGCGCTGCTGGTTCGGGTTTGCTGGGTCGGATCGTCGCTGAAGGTGCGCTCGTGGCCGATGCGGCCGGTCAGGCCCATGAACCGGTTGAACCACCAGGTCGCGCCCAGAAGGCCCGCCGCCGTCACCGTGTCCTTGCCCGGGCCGACGACGTCCTCATATCGCAGGCTCGCCCGGCCGTCGAACGTGAGATTGGCGCGGGCACGGTGTGTCAGGCCGAGCGTGGCGACATGGACCAGCGCGCCGGAGGTGGCGGCCTGGCTGCTGTTGGTCGTCGCCGTGACGAAACCGAAGTCCACATCGGTCTCGCGCCGCGGCGACCAGGTCACGTCGGCGCGGACCGAAAGACCGCCAATGTCGGCCAGCGATGCATCGGCGATGTCCTCGTGCACATAACCGACCGCCACTTCGCCCGACAGTTTCTCGCCCCGGTCGAACGCGGCGCCCAGCCGCAGCGCGTAGCGCATCGCATTGCGGTCAGACCCGCGCGAATCGGGCCGCTGGTCCATCCGGCGATGGCTTGCCTCCACCTCGACGAAGGGCGCAAGCACGGGCGAAGCGCTGTATCCGCCGCGCAGCCGGACGCCATAGCGCATGAAGTTCAGATCGTCCTGCGAGACGGTCGCGCCCGTCGACAAAAGCGCCTCGCCCACCGTCTGCCGCAGCGCGTTGACCTCGGCGGTCGCGGCGAGGCGGCCAACTCGTCGCTGGACGGTCAGCGCACCGCTCACGGTCCGGACGACCGGTTCGCTGGCCGTTCCGACACCCCGGAACCTGACCGGATCGAGCGCCTCGGCCACGGCGGCCGAGCCGGGATCGGCACGCCTGTGGTCGTAGGAGCCCGAGGCGGTGAGCTGCGTGTTGCGATCGACGTTAAGCCGCAGCGCCGCGTCCGTGGAAAAGGACGGCTCACGATCCCCGTTGCCGGAGACGCGGAACGGCAGGCGTCCGTCGAACCCCAGTTCGAGCCCGTGACGCGCCCAGTCCGAAACCGCATCGACGCTCAGCACCGCTTCGCCGAACGCGCCGTCCGTTCGGGCCGAACCAAGGCTCGCCGGCGGACCGGGAGCCTTGAACGTGCTGTCGGTCCGCAGATGTGTCATGCCGAGGTCGAGCGTCGCGGTGACGTCGAACGTGCCAAGGCGCAAGCCGAGCGGGGCGTAGGGCGCGGGGTCGGCAACGCCGCCGCCGCCCTCGACCGGCGCGACCCGCGTGACGCGGCCGATGGGGTCGGCATCTTCGGCC
Source organism: Roseitalea sp. (assembly GCF_984466335.1). Taxonomy (NCBI): domain Bacteria; kingdom Pseudomonadati; phylum Pseudomonadota; class Alphaproteobacteria; order Hyphomicrobiales; family Ahrensiaceae; genus Roseitalea; species Roseitalea sp. The sequence goes on from NZ_CFIFWG010000062.1 coordinate 4,127, forward strand.
GGCGGGTCGATCGAACCGGTGATCAGGTCGCCGATGAGGTCCGCGCCGGCCACATCGTCACCGTCCGGCGCGGGGCCGGAAAGCTGGTCGGAGAGGTCCGGGGCGGGGGAGACGGCGCCTGCCGCCCCGCCTGTGTCCGTGGAGGCCGAAGCGCCCGGCAGACCCGGCACGTTCTGCGCGACGCCGCCGCGCAGGTCGGGCACGAATTGGGCGTATGCCGGCGACGTCGCCAGCAAGCAGGCAGCGGTGGCGCATCCGCGCCACCACGCCTCGTGACCATGCCGGCGCCGCTCCAAAGTTGTGTGCTCCCCGCATTGTCCGATGTCTTGCCAAACGGTAAACGGTCGAGGTTAACGAAGCGTTGAGCACGGCAGGAGCAAAGTGGGCCGATGGACAAGCCGGACGCAATGCAATAGCTGTCGGCAGGCGAACGCGCGAAAGCGGCCCACCGATGGACTGAACACCTAGGATGCGATGCTGACAGAACCCGCCGCCATGCAGTCGGCCCTGCGCACGCTGAGTGCCGAGCAGGATGGTCTCGCCGCGCTTGCCGAGGCCCTGCGCAACGGGCTTCACGAACCGTTCGTAGAAGCGCTTTCCGCAATCGGGGAGCTCAAGGGGCGGGTGATCGTGTCCGGCGTCGGCAAGAGCGGCCACATCGCCTGCAAGATCGCCGCGACGCTCGCCTCGACCGGCACGCCGGCCCATTTCGTGCACGCCGCCGAGGCCAGCCATGGCGATCTGGGCATGATCACGCGCGGCGATGCCATTATCTGCCTGTCCTGGTCGGGCGAGGCGCAGGAACTGGGCGGCATCATCAACCATGCGCGCCGCTTCTCGATCCCGCTGATCGCCATGACGGCCGGCGCGGACTCGGCGCTGGCGCGCGAGGCCGACATCGTGCTGCTGCTGCCAAGGGCCGAGGAAGCCTGCCCGCACGGGCTGGCGCCGACCACATCGTCGGTCATGCAGCTTGCGATGGGCGACGCGCTCGCTGTGGCGCTGCTTGAAACACGCGGTTTCACGGCCGAGGATTTCCGTGACTTCCACCCGGGCGGCAAGCTGGGCGCCAGCCTGACCCGCGTCGGCGACATCATGCATACGGGCGAGCGCATTCCGCTGGTGCCGACGCAATCGTCGATGCGCGAGGCGATCGTCAAGATCTCGCAGAAGGGGTTCGGCTGCGTCGGCATCGTGCGCGCCGATGGCCGGCTGGCCGGCATCATCACCGATGGCGACCTGCGCCGCCACATGCAGTCGGACCTGCTCGCGATGCGGGCCGACGAGGTGATGACGCAAACGCCCAGGACAATCACCGCCGACGCCCTGGCGGCCACGGCGCTGACCATCGTCAACGATGCGGCGATCACGGCGCTGATGATCGTCGAGGACGACAGGCCCGTCGGCATCGTGCATCTGCACGACCTTTTGCGGGTCGGCGTCGCCTGACGCCGCAGGAATCCGTCAGAGCCAGCCCTGCAACTCGCGGCGCACCAGCGTCTCGATGACGCTCATGCCTTCGGGCGAATCGTTGAGGCACGCAATGTGGGTGTAGTGCGTGCCGCCCGCTTCCTCGAAGATTTCGCGCCCCTCGCCGGCGATTTCCTCAAGCGTCTCCAGGCAATCGGAGACAAAGCCGGGATTGATGGTCGCCACCCTGGTGATGCCCTGGCCCGGCAGCGCCTCCAGCGTCTTGTCGGTATAGGGCTGAAGCCACTCCTCGGGGCCGAAACGCGACTGGAAGCACGTCATCAGGCGCCCCTTCTCCCAGCCAAGGCGCTGTTCGAGCAGGCGGGAGGTCTTGTGGCAATGGCAGTGGTAGGGATCGCCGCGCATGAAATAGCTCTGCGGAATGCCGTGATAGGAGGCGATCACCCGTTCGGGCTCGAAGTCCAGCGCCGACAGATGCGCTTCGATCGACCGGGCCAGCGCCTCGATATAGACCGGCTCGTCATGATAGGCCGGGACCGTGCGCAGGGCCGGCATGAAGCGCGTCTTGGACAACGCCTCGAACACCTTGTCGTTGACCGTCGCGGTGGTCGTCGCCGAATATTGTGGATAGAGCGGAAAGGCCACGATCCGGTCGCAGCCGGCATCCATCAGCGCTTCGATGCGCGAGGCGATCGACGGATTGCCGTAGCGCATGCCCCAGTCGACGACGATGGTTTCATGCGCCTTCAGCGCCTCGGCCAGCCCTTCGGCCTGGCCGCGCGTATAGGTGCGCAGGAAGCTCTCGTCCCTTTCCTTGTTCCATATCTCATCGTAAGCCTTGCCGACGCGGCCGGGCCTGGTGTTCAGCACGATCCCGTAGAGGATCGGATACCAGATCGCCTTGGGCCATTCGATCACGCGGCTGTCGGTCAGGAACTCGGCCAGATAGCGCCGCATGGAGCGAAAGTCGGTGCCGTCGGGCGTACCCAGATTGATCAGCAGGACTCCGACCTTGCCGATGCGGACCGTCGGGTGTTCAGGCGGAAGCGGGCCCACCTGCTTGACGAGCGCGCGTTCGATGGAGGTCTGCATGTTCATGGCGAATTCCCGGCGACAGGAGGATAGGGTAAGCCGCAATCGTGCAATTTCAATGCGGCATATGTGTCAGCAGACCATACGCAGGACGGCGCCGCCGGATCATGCGCCCAGCGGCGATCAGGGTCGGTTCCGCTCGCGGAAGGCGAAGGATCACTCGGCCGGGACGGCGATCGGAGTTCCGATTTCAAGCGCTTCGGCCACCAGTGTCGGATTGGCCTGGGCGAGCCTGGTCCACAGGGTCGCATCCCCATAGAACCGCCGCGCCAGCTCCCAGAACGTATCACCGGCCCGGATCACGTAGGTCTCGCTTTCGGCCTCGATCACCGGCCCTTCGGCCGACAGCGCGCCAGCGGCAAGGGCGGTCGGCGGCGGGATCACGGCGTCCCCGGCCGTCCCTTCATCGGCCGCCGGCGCGGCCGCGTCGGCCACGGCCATGATGCGCCCGTCGGTGAAGGGAGCATAGGGGCTGTTGGCGGTCAGATAGTCGGCAACGACCTGTTCGAGGCCCGGGCCGAAATCATAGGCGTCGATGGCGCTGGAGGCGAACATGGCGTAGCCGTCGCCGCCCTTGCGCATGAAGTTGTTTGAGACGACCCCATAGGTGGCGGCCGCATCGAGCGGCGTCTTACCGCCGTCCTCGGCAACGACCATGACGCCTGAAATCCGGCTGCCCGGCTCGGCATCGGCATCGAAGGCGTAGGACAGGCCCGCGACCTGCGGGAAGCGGCCAGCGCCCTCCTCGACCCGGCCGACACCGTTTTCGAGCGCGGCGACGATATCGGCCCCCGAGAGCTTGAATGTCGCCAGCGTGTTCTGGAACGGCAGCACGGTGAGCACCTCGCCCATCGTGATCTCGCCGGCATCGATCGAGGCCCGCAGGCCGCCGCCGTTCTGGATCGCGATCTGCATGCCCTGATCGCGCACCCGGTCGAGCATGGCATCGGCGACCAGATTGCCCATCGCGCATTCCATGGCGCGGCAGACCTCGCGGCTGCCCTCGATGGCGGCGGACGCCTCGCCGACCGGACGCGCCTTGAGTTCCTCGATCGGTCCGCCCAGTTCGGCCACGCGGGCGACGAAACCCGGATCGGGGGTCACCGACGCGTCGAGAAGATGCGGCTCGCCTTCCGCCGAGACCACATTGCCCTCATCGTCGAAGACGACACGCAACTCGCCGACATATTTGGAGTAGGCATAGGCTTGCACGATCGGCACGTCCCGGCCCGAGGGGTTGCGCACGAACATCGGATAGGCACCGGCCGCGCCCTCCTGCACGTTCGACAGGAGCGTGTGCGAGTGCCCGCCCACGATCACGTCGATGCCGTCGACGGCGGCGGCGATCTGCTTGTCGCGCGGCAGGCCGACATGGGACAGAAGGATGATCTTGTCGACGCCCTCGGCCTGCATTTCGGCGACCGCGCCCTCAAGATAGCCGGTCTCCTCGATCAGCAGGATCGTCGGTCCGGGCGAGGATGTCTCGTCCGTGTCGGTGGCGAGCACCGAGACGATGCCGACCTTCTCGCCGCCCACATCCTTGACGACATAGCCGGGCAGAACGCCGGCGAGCGGCGAGCTGGCGCCGGCCAGCGTGTTGCCGGAGATGACCGGGAAGTCCGCGGCATCGATGAACGCCCTGAGTGCCTCGGGCCCGTCGTCGAACTCGTGGTTGCCGACAGCCATGGCGTCAAAGCCGATGGCGTTCATGAACTCGACGGCCGCCGCGCCCTTGTAGGTCGTGTAGAACAAGGACCCCTGGAACTGGTCGCCCGCGTCCAGCACCAGCACATTGCCGCCATTGTCGGTGATCGCCCGACGGCGCTCGTCGATCTTGGTCTTCACCCGAGCGATGCCGCCAAAGCACTTGCCCTCGGCCTCGTCATCGGCGCCGCAAGTGGAATCGAAGCGGTTGATCGGCTCGATGCGCGAATGCAGATCGTTGATATGCAGGATGTCGAGCGTGAAGTCCGCCGCAGCGGTCCCCGCGGTCAGCGTCGCCGCCAACACACCCAATGCCATGAGCATCGCCGTCTTTTTCATGAGGGCCTCCCCGTCTGACTGCTGTCGCGCCGTCGCGCTCGGACACTTATCGGTACGCCATGTGACAGGGATTTTAAAGTCGGGTCAACGGATTTGCATGGCCGGACGCCGCCTGGGCCCGCACGCCCGGCACGGCGCCGAAGAAGCACATTTTGCGGTTCGGGACGCGAGGCCACACTTGCCCGGTCAGGACACGCCGGGCCGCCGTATCAACTGGAAACGCTGGCCGCCATCGTCGGTACAGTTGAGCGTGACCGCATCGGCCAGAACGCAATTGGCGCGAATGCGCGTCTCGCGCAGCAGCGAGAAATAGTCGAGCGCGATCGATCGCCGGCTGGTGTAGGTGTATGTACCCTCGGCCACGCGGTTGCCCGTGTCGTTGGCCACGCTGACGAACCGTCCGCTGATCAGGCTGGCGCTCGCGATCCCGGCCGCATCGCCCCAACTGCCATCGAGCGGCCCGGCGCGCACGACGGGCGTTGCGATCCCGCCCCCGATGCCCGGCGCGGGGATGGTGCAGCCCGCAAGGGCCACCGCGCCCAAAAGCGCCGCGGCCCGCATGCCCGCCGCCGGACCGGGCCTTTGCGCTCGTCTGCCCAGTTTGATCATCGGACCCACTCCGTCTCGCCCCAGTTCGCGCCAATTTAGGACATTGCGCCGGAAGACGGAACCCGTCTCGTTCGACGGTTCGGGCACCAGGGTCCGGCTCACCCCTCCATCGCCTCCAACTGGTCGACGATGCTTTCGATCACGCCCAGGCCCTTCGACCAGAAGCCGGGATCGCGCGCGTCAAGGCCGAAGGGGGCGAGCAGTTCGCCATGATGCTTTGAGCCGCCGGCGCGCAGCATCTCGAAATAGGCATCCTGAAAGCCGCCCGGCGCGTCCTGGTAGACCGCATAGAGCGAGTTCACCAGGCAATCGCCGAACGCGTAGGCATAGACGTAGAAGGGCGAGCGGACGAAGTGGGGAATATAGGTCCAGAACAGCCCGTAGCCCTCGTTGAGCCGGATCGCCGGCCCGAGGCTCTCGCCTTGCACCTCCAGCCAGAAATCGCCCAGTTGCTCGGCGGTCAACTCGCCGGTCCGGCGCGCCTCGTGCACCTTGCGCTCGAATAGGTAGAAGGCGACCTGCCGGATCACGGTGTTGATCATGTCCTCGGCCTTCTGCGCGAGCATGGCCTTGCGCTCGCGGGCGTCGGCCGTGCCGTCCAGCATGGCCCGGAACGTCAGCATCTCGCCGAACACCGAGGCGGTCTCGGCCAATGTCAGCGGCGTCTGCGCCATCAGCGCGCCCTGCCCGGCGGCGAGAACCTGGTGCACGCCGTGCCCCAATTCGTGCGCGAGCGTCATCACATCGCGCGGCTTGCCCTGATAGTTGAGCAGGATATAGGGGTGCGCCGACGGCACGGTCGGGTGCGAGAACGCGCCCGGCGACTTGCCCGGACACGTCGGCGCGTCGATCCACGCCTCGTCGAAGAAGCGGCGCGCGATGCGGGCCATGTCCGGGGAGAAACCGGCATAGGCGTCGAGCACGATATCCCTGGCGCGAGGCCAGCCGATGAAGGCTCGCGGCGCCTCGGGCAGTGGCGCGTTCCGGTCCCAGACATCCATCTTGTCCATGCCGAGCCACCTGGCCTTCATTGCGTAGTAGCGATGGGAGATGGCCGGAAAGCTGTCGCGGACGGACCGGACCAGCGCCTCCACCACCTCGCGCTCGACGCGGTTGGACAGGTGACGCGCATCGGCGACGTCCGCAAAGCCGCGCCAGCGGTCGGATATCTGCTTGTCCTTGGCGAGCGTGTTGGTGATCAGCGTGAAGGTGCGCGCATGGTCCGAAAACGTTGCCGCAAGCGCCTCGAACGCCTTCCGGCGCATCGCGCGATCGGCTTCCTGAAGTTTGGCGAAGGCCGGCTCCAGGGCCAGATCCTCGCCATCGACGACAAAGCGCAGGCCGGTCAGGGTCTCGTCGAACAGGCGCTGGAACGCCGCCGAAGAAGTGACCGATTTCTCAAGGAAGAGCTGCTCCAGCCTGTCTTCGAGCTGATAGGGCCTTTCGAGCCGCAGATCGTCGATCCACGGCCGGTAACGGGCGAGAACGTCATCATCTCCGTAGGCGGCCTCAAGGACGTTCTCGCCGATCTGGTTCATCTCAAGCTGGAAGAAAAGGAGCTGCGCGGACAGTTCGGTCAACCGCTGCTGGACGTCGCCGTAGAACTTCGCCCGCACCGTGTCGGCCGTATCGGCGGCATAAAGAAGGCCAGCATAGGATGCGATGCGGCCGATCAGATCCTCGATCGCCTCATAGGCCTGAACCGCCTTGCCCAGCGTGCCCGCCTGGGCGGCGGCGGCAAGCGCGCCCTTCCAAGCGGTCGCGAACGCCTCGGCCTCGCGCGCCGCCCGCGCCATGTCGTCGACCAGTTCGGGGCTGTCCATCGCCGGATAAAGGTCGGCCAGCCGCCAGCGGGGCAGGTCGCCCGATGCGTCATCGCCACCCTCGGCCACGGCATGCGCCGTTGCGATACGCCCCGGCCAACGGGTGCCCGCATTCCATCCGCTCATCGCGTTCTCCGCCCAATTCGTCTCAAATGCCGGCGAATGCCTTAGCCTTATCGCAAAGGCGCTGTGTCAACCTGGCGCACGACCAGATCGCAACAGCCGGGCCGGACTGTAGTCCGCCACACCGTCAGCGCAAGCCATGACCGCGACCATTCTCATCGTCGACGACGATCCGGTGCAGAGGCGCCTCGCCGAGGCGGCGCTGATCCGCGACGGTCTGGCCGTGGCCGCCTGCGGTGACGGATCGGCCGCGCTCGAACATCTCGCCAAGGGACGGGACAAGGGGCGCGAGG
>NZ_CFIFWG010000062.1:11550-15620 GCF_984466335.1 Roseitalea sp.
TGCTCGATCTCGTCATGCCCGGCATGGACGGCATCGCCCTGCTCAACACGCTCAAGGAGCGCGGCGAAGAAGTGCCGGTCATCGTGCAGACCGCGCAGGGCAGCATCGACGTTGCGATCTGCGCCATGCGCGCGGGCGCCTTCGATTTCCTGGTCAAGCCGGTGGCCCCCGCCAGGCTGGCCAAGGCCGTGCGCAATGCCGTCAAGGTCGCCCGCACGGGCCAGCGGCGCGCCACGCCCGAAACGTTCCGCAAGCGGGCCGGCCGCAAGCGCGCCACCGTCGAGCTGATCGGCGACAGCCCGGAAATGGCACGGGTCAGACGCCTGATCGCCAAGGCGGCGGCGAGCGATATTCCGGTTCTCATCGAGGGCGAGTCCGGCACCGGCAAGGAACTCGTCGCCCGCGCCTTAGCCGCCAGAGGGGCGCGCGCCGCAAAGCCGCTGGTGATCGTCAATTGCGGCGCAATCCCGGACAATCTGGTCGAAAGCATCCTGTTCGGCCACGAAAAGGGCGCCTTTACCGGCGCCACCGAAAAGCATGTCGGCAAGTTCGTGGAGGCCGACGGCGGCACGCTGTTTCTCGACGAGATCGGCGAGTTGCCGCTTGCCGCCCAGGTCAAGCTGCTGCGCGCGATTCAGGACGGCCATGTCGAGCCGGTCGGCGCGCGCGGGGGCCGCACGGTCGACGTCCGGCTGATCTCGGCGACCAACCGCGACCTGATCGCCGCCGTCCAGAACGGGCGTTTCCGCGAAGATCTCTATTACCGGCTCAACGTCTTTCCGATCCTGACGCCCTCGCTGCGCACGCGCTCCGACGACCTGCCGGAACTCGTCGCACACCTTATGGAGCGCCAGGCGGTCAGGGCGGGCCTGGCCGCGGCGCCGGCCATGACCGGCGCGGCGATGGACATTCTGGCGGCCTATGACTGGCCGGGCAATGTGCGGCAGGTCGAAAACGAACTGTTCCGCGCGATGGTCCTGAACGGGACCGGTCCCCTCGATACCGGCGACTTCGCACATATCGCAGCGCAGATCGAGACCCGGCGCCGTCCCGTCTCCGCAGCGCCGCCGGCATCGCGTCCCGGACGGCCGCCCTTCGAGGCCGGCACCGCCGACCACGGAACGAGGAAGCGACCGCCCGCAACGGGGGGCGCAGCGGACGACGAGCGCCACTGCGTGCCGCTGCTCGACGAGGAAAACCATGCCCGCCCCCTCGATGCCGTCGAGGCCGACGCGATCGCCCATGCCATCGCACACTATGACGGGCAGATGAGCGAGATCGCCAGGCGCCTGGGCATAGGCCGGTCGACCCTGTACCGGAAACTGCGCGAGTACCGGATCGGCGTGCCGCGCGACTGACAGGTTAACCACGTCCCGCACCGACCGTCGCCAATGGCATTTTCGCCACGCAAAGACCGCAATTGCGATGGATTGAAGCGCAGGGAATGCCCGCATCTTCCGTTCCGGGGCGCTGGGCGCCGTATCGATTGATCTGCGCGCGATGCGCTGGCATGAGGCGATAAGGAGCGGTTAACCACAATGCGGGTAGCGTCCTGGGACGGAGCTTGGCCGTTGCGCCCGGGCTCGGGGACAAGACGGATTGGTGCGCTTTGGGCCTCACCGGACACAGCAGGAGGGCAGCTTTTGCCGATTGTGGTGCGCTGCGCCTCGCCGTCTTTGCACTCGCCACGCTGATCGCGATGGCCTTTGTGCTCGCGCCGGCACCCTCCAGGGCCGAGACGCGCACGCTCAAGGTCTATAACACCCACACCGGCGAGCGCGACCGCATCACCTTCAAGCGCAACGGCCGCTATGTGCAGAGCGGGCTGCGCGCGCTCAACCACTTTCTGCGCGACCACCGCCGCAACGAGCCGACGCGGATGGACCCCGAACTGTTCGATCTGGTCTGGGAGGTTTACCAGGCCGCCGACGCGAGCGCGTACATTCACGTCGTCTCCGGCTATCGGTCGCCGGCCACCAACGAGATGCTGCGCCGCACGCGCGGCGGCCAGGCCAGGAAGAGCCAGCACACGCTCGGCAAGGCGATCGACTTCTTCATTCCCGGCGTCTCGACCAGGAAGCTGCGCGAACTGGGATTCAAGCTGCAAGGCGGAGGCGTCGGCTACTATCCCAAGTCCGGCACGCCTTACGTTCACCTGGACACGGGCAGCGTGCGCGCCTGGCCGCGCATGAGCCGGCCGGAACTGGCGCGCCTGTTCCCGGACGGCCGCACGCTGCATGTGCCGCCGGATGGCCGGCGCCTGCCCGGCTATCAGCAGGCGCTCGCCGCCTACAATGCCCGCAAACGCTCCGGCCAGTCGCCGACCTTCGAGCGTTCACGCGGCGGCAACCTCTTCGCCAACCTTCTGGGCGGCGACCGCGACCGGTCCGACGGAAGCGCCCGGAGCACGCCGCGCCCATCGACGCAATCGCCCCGCCAGGCCCGGCAGGACACGCCGGCCACCGTCCTGGCCGCCCTGCCCTCCCGATCGATGCCGCGTCCGGACGTCGCCCCGCGCACGGGCGCAGGGCAAGGCGTCGTCGCCGCGCGCATACCCACACCGCGCGCGACGATCCCGGTCGCGCAGACACCGCCCGCGCCGGTGCCCACGCCACAGGCCGCGCCCACACCGATACCCGCGCCCGAACCCCAATCCGGGCCCGCCGCAGGACCAGGCATCCTGCTCGCCGAACTGACGCCGCCGGTGCCGCGCGCGCGCCCGGCCGTTCCGGCTCCGGTCGCCGCAGAAGCCGCGACCGAACTGGCACTTGCGGTGCCGCTGCCCGCTCCGGCGCCGCGCGCGGCGTCACGCCGTGACGGGCAGACGTCCGACACGCCGCCGACGCTTGTTGCGGCCTATGCGCCCTCGTCCCGGCCGGCGGTCGAGCCCATGGTGCCTCCAGCCGCGGACCTGACCGCTTCGACGCAGCCGGGGCCGGCCGACGGCCGCGGCGGACGCATCGCCCTGCCCGCGCCTCGTCCCGAACGTTTCAAGGAGGCGATCGTGACCGCCGCGCTCGACACCGGCGTGCGGACCACGGCCAAGACGGCGCGCGCCTCGGCGCGGAACGCCCTTGCCGGCCGGCCGGCCGCGGCGCCTGTCGCGCCGGCGGGACGGCTCGATCCGGCGCGCTTCGGCGACCGGACCGTCTCGCTCGCCCCGCTGACCACGACCGGCCGGCCGACCGAACGCCCGCAATTCATCCGGAACGCAACCCGCGCCGCGCCCGAGGCGGTCTATACGGCGGGCTTCTCGAAGGCGCCGCCGCCCGATCCGAACCGTTTTTCGGGCAGTGCGGTCACCTTCCTCGCCGTTGCGCGCTTCGGCGAGGCGGCGGGTGGCGACGGTCACCCCCTGCGCCTGCGGATCCCGGCGTCGAACTGACGATTGTGAATGAGGGCGCGTCAGCCCTGTTCGAGCGTGTTCAGCATGCCCAGCGCGGCCATATAGGTGTCGAGCACGGCTTCCTGTTCGAGCCGCTCGTTCTGGTCCTGCTTGCGGATGGCGACGATCTTGCGCAGCGCCTTGGTGTCGAAGCCGTTGGCCTTGGCCTCGGCATAGACATCCTTGATGTCGTCGGCGAGCGACTTCTTTTCCTCTTCCAGCCGCTCGATGCGCTCGATGATGGAGCGCAACTGGTCGCGCGCGACACTGTGGACCGCGACACTGTCGGCAGTGTCGGACATGGCTGAGTCGGACATGGCTGATCACCGTGAAATGCACCGAGAACCGGGCCCGCTTGCCGCATCCGCGCGCATGCGTCAACCGGCGCGAGCCTTGTTCACAGAAAGCTGCGGCAGCGGCCCGTCAGACCCTGGGTCGAATGAGCCCGTCCAGCCTGTTGGCCAGCCACCATGCGGCCGGAACGCCGAGAACCGCGCCGGCGATGGCGGCGACGGCGATATAGCCCGCCTCGAACATGTCGGCGGTCAAAAGGGCGATGACGAGGCTGCCGGCGAGCACCGGCGCGATGAGCAGATAGGCCGCGAACCTGAGCGAGAACATGGAACCCCTCCTTTGCCAACCGAACCGGCGGCAAGATGTTCGAACCTTGTGGCGGTGTCCTTGA
>NZ_CFIFWG010000063.1:0-15612 GCF_984466335.1 Roseitalea sp.
GGCGAGATCCGCGACGATATGGAAGGCGGACCCTGCTTCACCGGGGGGCTGTCGGTCTACCCCCATCTGGGCGCGGTCGCCCACCGCATCCGCAACGAAGACCTCAGGTCGATCTTCGCCAACGCCGATCGCAGCGCGGTCCATATCGGTCACCTGTCGCAGAACCAGGAGATCGACGCGGTCGTCTCGGTGGACGCGATGATTTCGCGGCATTTCGCGGTGCTCGGCACCACCGGCGTCGGCAAGTCGACGACGGTGTCCCTGCTGGTGCGCAAGATCGTCGCCGCCCGCCCGGACATCGGCATCGTCATCCTCGATCCGCACAATGAGTTCGCGAGCGCCTTTGCGGACATATCCGTCATCATCGACGACACATGCCTCGACCTGCCCTTCTGGCTGTTCCGGCTTGAGGAGTTCGCCGAGGTGCTGTTCCGGGGCCGGCCGGCCGACCCCGAGGAGGTCGACATTCTGCGCGATCTCATTCCCCAAGCGCGGCAGCGTTTCCGGGGCGACGGGCCAAGCCCGATGCGCAAGCAGAACCGCGGCGGCCGGCTGACGGCGGACACGCCGGTGCCCTACCGCATCGCCGACCTGCTGGCGCTGATCGACGAGCGCATCGGCAAGCTCGATGCGCGCGAGCACCGTTCCAGGCTCAGGTCGCTGGCCAGCCGCATCGATGCCGCGGTGCACGATCCGCGCTACCGCTTCATGTTCGCCCACAAGACGATCGCCGACAATATGGCCGAAGTTCTCTCGCGCATCTACCGCGTGCCGACGAACGGCAAGCCGGTGACGATCTTCCAGCTCAACGGCATCCCCTCCGAGGTCGTCAACGCGGTGGTCAGCGTGCTCTGCCGGGTGGCGTTCGAATTGTCCGTGTGGAGCCAGTCGAAGGTCAAGACGCTGGTGCTGTGCGAGGAGGCGCACCGCTATATCCCCGCCGACCCGGAGGCCGGCTTCGGACCGACGCGCGCGGCGATCGCGCGCATCGCCAAGGAGGGTCGCAAGTACGGTGTCAGCCTGGGCATCGTAACGCAGCGGCCAAGCGAACTGGACGCGACGATCCTGTCCCAGTGCAGCACGATGTTCGCCATGCGCCTGGGCAATGAATCCGACCAGGACATCATGCGCCGCGCCATCACCGGCGCATCGCGCTCCTACATCAACTTCCTGCCCTCGCTCGCCAACCGCGAGGCGATCGCCTTCGGGCAGGGCGTTTCAACGCCGATGCGCATGACGTTCGAGCCGGTCGAACGCCGGAGGCTGCCTGGCCACGATCTGCGCGAGCCGGCGCGACACTCGGAAGAGGCGGGCGCGGTCGACATGGTCGGGCTGCTGCGCGCGGTGCGCGAGCCGGGCCTGGCACCGGACGCCGAAGGGACGGCGCCCGATGGTCATTCCGGGCGGTCCCCCATCATCGAGCAGCGCCCCTCGCTGCCGGCGCCGGCCTTGCCCCGAAGCCGCGATGCCGCCGCGGATCCCGCGGACGAGGGGCACCGGGCGAACGACGGCCAGGATGGTCTGTTTCGCTATGACGGGCCGTTGCGCCGCCGGCCGGAGCGCGCCCACCCGGCCGGGTCGGCCAATGGCGCGGCCGGCACGCGCGATCTGATCGGCCGCTTCAGGCGACCCGAGCAAGATTGACCCCGAGCGCGGACGCGTCTCCAACCACGCCGGTCACCCGATTTCGACCGTTCGCCTTGGCCCGGTAGAGGTGCATGTCGGCACGCTTGAGCAAGGCGCGGGCGTTTTCGCGCCCGTCCCAGGTCGCAATGCCGATGCTCGCCGTAATCGTGACCGGCACCGTGTCGAGGGTGACGGGCGCCGCCTCGATCGCCTGGCGAATACGCTCGGCAAGCTGTTCCAGGCCGTGTTCGTCCGTGTTGGGGAACAGGACGCCGAACTCCTCGCCGCCGATCCGCGCCAGAACGTCATGATAGCGCGTGTGCTGCAAAAGCGTCAGCGAGACCTGCCGCAGAACCAGATCGCCGCTGTCATGGCCGTAGGTGTCGTTGACCGACTTGAAATGGTCCAGATCGAGGATCATCACACCCAGCGGGCGGTCGATCAGGCCGAATTCCTTCATATATTCGTCCAGCGCATCGTCGAAATAGCGCCGATTCCGAAGCCCGGTCAGCACATCGGTGAGCGCGGCCTGCATGAAGGATTTTGACTGCGTCGCAAGGCGGCCGCATTCATGGGTGTTGCGCCGCGCGGTCGGATAGAGCCAGAACAGGCCGACAAGCACGGCCAAGACGAGGATCGCCGAGACCGAGCGCGACAAGGCGATGATCCAGGCGACCCGGTCGCCGAGCGCGCCACCCGCCTCGGCGAGCAGCGTCGCGCTCACCCAGGAGGCGGCACCGGCGCAAACGAGCACGCCGATATAGCCCAGAACCAAGATTTCCGCCTTGCTGATCCGCATCCCACCTGCCTTTGTCGTGACAGGGAGTGGTAGGATCGGGCCCGTTAACGATTGCTGTGGCAAGCCGCTAAAACTGTGCGCACCGCACAATTTCAAGGCGCGGGCGCGGCGGGAACACCCCTATCGTTAACGATCCGCCAAGCGGCGTCGAACTGGTTGCGGAACCAGGTCATCTGTCGCTTGGCATATCGGCGCGTGGCCGTCTTGGCGCGCGCGATCGCCTCGACCCGCGTCATCGCGCCGTCGAGCACCGCGCCCAGTTCGCGCACGCCGATCGCCTTCATGGCCGGCAGGCGCGGATCGAGGTCGAGGAGCGCGCGCACCTCATCGAACGCGCCGCCCTCGATCATCGCCTCGAACCGGGCGTCGATGCGCGCGTTCAGCGCCGCCCGGTCGGGCAGGACAAGCAAGCGTTCGGCAACCGCATCGGGCGCAAGAACGGGCGCGGAACGCCGCGCCTGCCAATGGCGCAGCGGCGTGCCGGACGCTTCGAGCACTTCGAGCGCCCGCACGATGCGCTGGCCGTCGCCGGGTTCGAGCGCGGCGGCACCCTTGGGATCGCCCCTTGCCAGTTCGGCGTGCAGGGCCGGCGCGCCCTCGTCGGCCAGCCTTTGCCGGAACCGGGCACGCACCGCGTCGGGCACGTCGGGCATCGGCGAAAGCCCCTCGGTCAGCGCCCGCAAGTAAAGGCCCGTGCCGCCGACGAAGATGAGCGGCACATCGGCCGGCAGCCGATCGAGCAGCGCCCGCGCATCACGCACCCACCGGCCGGCCGAATGGGCGCGCGCGGGCGGCACATAGCCGTAAAGATGGTGCGGCGCGCGGGCAAGGTCGGTCGCATCGGGTCGGGCGGTCAGCACGCGCAGCACGCCATAGACCTGCATGGAGTCGGCGTTGACGATATGGGCGCCACGCCGTTCGGCCAGATCGAGCGCCAGCGCCGACTTGCCGCTCGCCGTCGGCCCCGCTATCAGGCTGATTGTCCGTGCCATCGTACGCCCAGGCTGCATCGGTCGAGCCCATGTCCCACATCCTCACCCTGATTTCCAATCCCGCAACGCGCGCGCTCGGAGACGAGCTTGCCGGCCGGGTGGCCGAAGCGACGGGCGCGAGGCGGATCGACTGGCTCGCCAGGGACGTGGCGGCGGATCTCCATCTCGCCGCGCCGGCGTCGCTTGACGGCGCAATCGCGGATGCGCTCGGCGGCGCGCCCGTCGACGCGGTGGTCCAGCCGGACAATGGTCGCAAAGCACGCCGCAGAAAGCTGCTGCTCGCCGACATGGATTCGACCATGATCGGCCAGGAATGCATCGACGAACTGGCCGCCGAGGTGGACCTCAAGGACCGGATCGCCGCCATAACCGCGCGCGCCATGGCGGGCGAAATCGCCTTCGAGAGCGCGCTGCGCGCGCGCGTCGCCCTGCTCGAAGGCCTGCCCGTCGCGGCGATCGACCGGGTCATCGCGACGCGTATTCACCTGACGCCGGGCGGGCCGGAGCTGGTGCGCACCATGCGCGCGCACGGCGCCTTCTGCGTGCTCGTCTCGGGCGGGTTCACCGACTTCACCGCCAGGATCGCCGCGCAAATCGGCTTTGACGAGCACCGAGCCAACCGTCTGATCCACGCGGACGGCCGGCTGACCGGCAAGGTGGCAGAGCCGATCCTGGGGCGGGCGGCGAAGGCCGAGGCGCTCGATGCGATCGCCGCGCGATGCGGCCTGACACCGCAGGACGCGATCGCGGTCGGCGACGGCGCCAACGATCTGGCGATGCTGGAAAAAGCCGGCGCGGGCGTTGCGCTGCACGCCAAGCCCGCCGTGGCCGCACGGGCGGACATGCGTATCGATCATGGCGACCTGACCGCGCTTTTGTACATTCAGGGCTATCGCGAGGACGAGATCGCGCGGTGATTTGGGCGGTGGCCGGTCTCTCCCCCGCCCTTCACCGGGCCGGCTCCACCGGTCAGTCGATCCTTATGGTCACGAAGCGCAGCGCGCCGTCCGCCCCGGCGAGCATCAACAGCGCGTTGCGCCGGTCGCTCTCCCGCAGCGCTTCGATCGCCAGTTGAACGTCCTGGGGCGTGGAGACCTGCTCCTGGGCGATCTCGACGATTACGTCGCCCGCCGTCACGCCCCTGCCGTCGGCGGCCGAATCCGGCTCCACGGCCGTCACGATCACGCCGCCGGACACATCCGCGCCGATCGAGAAGGTCTCGCGCCGGTCCTCGTCCAGTTCGGCCAGCGTCATGCCGAACAGCTCTATGCTCTCGCCCGGTTCGGTCTCGGCCGCCAGCGCCAACTGTTCGCCGTCCTCCAGCCGCTTGAGCCTGACCTGAACGGTCCGCTCCTCGCCATCGCGCAGGATCACCACGTCGACTTCCGTTTCGGGCGGGGTATCGGCGACGATCCTGGGCAGTTCGCGCACCGTCTCCACCGGCTTGCCGTCGAAGGCGATGATCACGTCGCCCGGCTCGATCGAACCGTCATCGACCGGTCCGCCCTCGATGATGCCGGCGACCAGCGCGCCGGTCGCCTCGTCCATGTCCAGGCTCTCGGCGATGTCGTCGGTCACCTCCTGGATGCGCACGCCCAGCCAGCCGCGCCGCGTCTCGCCGAACTGGCGCAACTGGTCGATCACGCCGGTCGCAAGCTCGGCCGGAATGGCGAAACCGATGCCGATCGAGCCGCCAGATGGCGAGATGATCGCCGTGTTGATGCCGATCACCTCGCCATCCATGTTGAACAGCGGACCGCCCGAATTGCCGCGGTTGATGGCCGCATCGGTCTGGATGAAATTGTCGTAGGGACCCGAATTGATGTCGCGGCCGAAGGCCGACACGATGCCCACGGACACCGACCCGCCAAGGCCGAACGGATTGCCGATCGCCAGCACCCAGTCGCCGACGCGCATCGCGTCCGAATCGCCGAACGGCACGGCCTTCATGTCCTGCTTGTCGGCGGGGTCGATCTTGAGCACCGCCAGGTCCGTCTTCGGATCGGTGCCGATGATCTCCGCGTCGATCGAACTGCCGTCGTTGAAGTTGACGACGACCGCATCGGCATCGGCGATCACATGATTGTTGGTGACGATGATGCCCCGGTCGGCGTCGATCACGAAGCCCGAGCCGAGCGACTGGACCCGGCGGCCGCCCGGTCCGCGCGGTTCTCCGCCCGGCAGGCTGTCGAAGAATTCATCGAAGAACTCTTGAAAGGGCGACCCTTCGGGCAGGCGCGGGCGCGGAACATTGCGCTCTCCGCCGCTCACATTCTGCGAGGTGGAGATATTGACGACCGAATCGAGCAGCCGTTCGGAAAGATCGGCCAGGGACTGCGGCCCCGCCTGGGCGGCCGCCGGCGGCGCGCCAAGGCCCGGAACGGAGCCCGGCTGGACCGCCAGGGCGGCGGCAAGGCTCAAAACGGCCAGTGCGGTCATCTTGCGCGATGTCAACAAGCCCCAAGCCATCGGAACCAAACCTCCTGGATGTCTTCACCGGCGGTTTCCGCCCCGCCCCCGCCGCAGCGGCATCGCCGTCTCGTGCGGGCAAGATAAGGCCCCGCCGGGCCTTTGCAAGCCAAGCCGCGCCGACCGGGATCACAACACCGAACGGGAGAACCAGACGATGGCCAGCCCGACCGCCGCCGAGGCCAGCCCAGCCATGCGCAGAAGATCGTCGGGCGCGGTGCGCAGGAACTCCCCGATCCTGCGCCCCATATGCGGGAACGCGCCATAGAGAACCCCCTCGATCACAAAAACCAGGCCGAGGGCCGTGACAAGGTCCGTCATGGCGCGTCCGGGCTAGCGGGCCGCGGTCACGGGCGTCGTGCCCTGCGCGTTCTGGAAGAATTCGAAGAACTCCGAATTCGGCGACAGCACCATGGTCGTGCCGCCCTCGTCCTCGGCGAGCGCGCGCTGATAGGCGATCATCGAGCGATAGAACTCGAAAAAGTCCGGATCGCGGCTGAACGCATCGGCGAAGATGCTGTTGCGCTCGGCATCGCCCTCACCGCGCAAGATCTCCGATTCGCGCCGCGCCTCGGACAGGATCTCGACGACCTGACGGTCGGCGACGGCACGGATGCGCTGGGCGTTCTCGCGACCGCGCGCGCGGATGCGCTCGGCCTCGGCCAGACGTTCGGCGGTCATGCGGTCGAAGGTCTGCTGGGAGACCTGCGCGGTCAGATCGGTACGCACGATGCGAACGTCTTCGATCGAAAGGCCAAGCTGGCTGGCGTCCGGCCGAAGCAGGTCGCGCACCTCCGACATCATCTCGGCCCGCTCCTCGGACAGGGCGGCCTCAAAGCCGCGCAGACCGTAGACACGACGCAAAGCGGCGTCGAAACGGGTGCGCAGGCGCTGGGCCGCAGAGTTGAGATCACCGGAAACTTGCTCGCGGAAGCGCCGCGCATCGGTGATCTTGAAGGCCAGGAACGCATCCACCTCGTAGAAGCGTCCGCCCGAGACCTGCACCGGGGGCTGGTCGACGAGATCGAGCCGCAGCAGCCGGTCCTCGATGATCTGCACCGTGTCGAAGCCGACAAATGCAAGCGGCGCCTTGAAGTAGAGGCCCGGCTCGGTTCTGACGTCCTGGATCTCTCCGAACCGCAGGACGATGGCCTGCTCGCGCTCGTTGACCACGAAGACCGAGGAATAGGCGAGCAGCAGCACGAGGCCGAGCAGGAACGCGATGGCGGGAATGCGGTTGCCTTTCAACATTACTACGAACCTCCGTTCTGGGCGGCCGCCGCCTGACGGCGGTTCTGCAACTCGGGCAGCGGCAGATAGGGCACGACACCGGCGCCGGCGCTGTCCTCGTCGAGGATCACCTTGTTGGAATTGCCCAGAACGCCTTCCATCGTCTCAAGGAACAGGCGCTTGCGCGTGACGTCGGGCGCCAGGCGATACTGGTCGTAGATCGAGATGAAGCGCTGCGCTTCACCCTCGGCTTCCTGAACGACCTGCGTGGCATAGGCGGCCGCGTCCTCGCGGATCTGGGCGGCCTCACCGCGCGCCTGGCCGAGTTGCTGATTGGCGTACTGGTTGGCTTCCTCGCGGAAACGGTCCTCGTCCTGCTCGGCACGCTGGACTTCCTCGAACGCATCGGCCACCTCGCGCGGCGGCGCCGCATCCTCGATCGACACGCGGTTGATCTGAATGCCCACGCCATAGGCGTCGAGCGTGGCCTGCATGGAGGCGCGCACCTCGTTGGCGATCGCCTCGCGATTGTCGCGGAAGACGTCCTGCGCCGGCCGGCGGCCGACGATCTCGCGCATCGCGCTCTCCGAGACCTGGCGGACGGCATCGTCGGGCCCGGCCACGTTGAACAGATAGTCCTGCGGACCGACCACCGAGTAGAGCACGGAAAACTGAACATCGACGATGTTCTGATCGCCCGAAAGCATCAGGCCGGTGGAGCCGTTGCGATCGGTACCGGCGCCGATCTGAACCTGCTTTTCGGCGATGTTGACCTTCTCGACGGTCTCGACGGGCCAGAAGTGGAAATGCAGGCCCGGTTCCGAAAGCTGCTGCTTGGGCTGTCCGAACAAAAGCTCGACGGCGCGCTCGTCCGTTTCGACCTGATAGAAGGCTTGCACGAGATAAAGGAGCAGGGCACCACCGACCACAAGGCCGACAATGATCCGGCCGCCGCCTCCGCCGCCGCCCGGCAGCGCGCGCTTGAGCCGATCCTGACCCTGGCGGATCAGGTCTTCAAGATCCGGCGGCTGGCCACCGCTGCCGGGCCGGTTCGGCCCGCGCGGTCCCTGCCCCCAGGGGCCGCCGCTGTTGTTGCCGCCGCCCCAAGGGCCGCCGCCGCCATTTTGATTGCTCCAGGGCATCCAAACCTCACGATGGGTAAAATGAAGCGCCGGACGCCGAAGCACCCCGAACGCCGCCACTGTGATGGTTATAGGAACGCGCCGCTGGCCTTTCAACGAAAACCGGTCCGAATTCGCGCCGGACGCGCATGGCCAAGACGCCGCAATCAGGTGCCGCGCAGCCTCGCGGAGCCGCGGGGCGCATTCGGCGCCCGCCGAAATCCCGTGACTTGGATGTTCGCCCAATCGTATAAGCTGAAATGCGCCGCGCGCACGCAATGTCGTTTGGGAGGCTAAGCATGACATTCATCACACGAAGAAAATTCGCATCCGTCGCGCTTGCGGCCGGTCTTGTCCTGAGCGCCATGACGGGAGCTGCGGCGCAGGAGGCGCGCAACTACATCCTGTCGACGGCATCGACGGGTGGAACATATTATCCGGTCGGGGTTGCCATCTCGACGCTGACCAAGGTCAAGCTGGAACCGCGCGAAAAGATCGGCATGAGCGCGATCTCGTCGGCCGGCTCGGGCGAGAATGTGCGCCTTTTGCGCGAGGGCGAGGCCCAGTTCGCGATCCTTCAGGGCCTGTTCGGCTATTACGCGGCGACGGGCACCGGACCGGTGCAAGCGGACGGACCGCAGGAGCACCTGCGCTCGGTGACCATGTTGTGGCCCAATGTCGAGCACTTCGTCATCGCCTCCGACAAGGTCGAGAACGGCACCGTCTCCGACATCGTCAACCTCAAGGGCGAGGCCATGGCGATGGGCCGGCAGAATTCCGGCACGATCGGCTCGAACCGGACCATCCTGTCGGGCTTCGGCATCGATCTCGACAATGATTTCGAACTGGTGTTCGGCGGCTACGGCCCCAGCGCCGAGGCGGTCCGGAACGGCCAGGCGGCCGGCATGTCCACGCCCGCCGGCGCGCCGGTCGGCGCCGTCACCCAGCTTTTCTCGGCCGTCGGCGACCGGGCGACGCTCTTGTCCTTCACGCCCGAGGAGATCGAAACGGCCGATGGCGGCCGCGGCCTGTGGACCGAATATGTCATCCCCGCCGGCACCTATCCGGGCATCGACCAGGACGTCACCACCATCGCCCAGCCCAACTTCCTGGCGACCCATGCCGACATTGCCGAGGAGGATGTCTACCTGATCGTCAAGACCATGTACGAGAACCTGCCCTTCCTGCGGGCGATCCATCCAGCGACCGGGAACATGTCGCTGGACGCGGCCATCGCCGGCCTGCCGGTGCCGCTGCATCCGGGCGCTGCGCGCTTCTTCGCCGAGCAGGGGATCGACATTCCCGACAGCCTGACGGCGCAGTAGAGCCTTCGGCGAGCGCTTGGGGCGCCCGCCCCCTCTTGCGCCGACCCGCCCAATCGGGAAACTGGTAAGCCGATGCGCGCCGACACCACCCAACAGACGCGCAGCCCTTCGCTGTTCGAAAGGCGCGGCCTGTCGCTGGTCGCGCTGATCGTCGGCCTTGTCATCTCCGCCGCCCATGTCTGGATGAATTCGATCGGCAATGTGTCGACGATCCACCAGAACGGGTTCCATTTCGCCGGCTTTGCGCTGCTGTGCGTTCTGGTCACCCCGGTCGTGCGGAAAGGCTGGGCCGCGCGGCCCCTGCTGCGGACCTTCGACATCGCCTTCGGCATGGCCGTGGCCGCCGCCGCGCTCTATGTCGTCAACGCCGAAAGCGCCGTCTACGACCGGGGCGTGCGGCTGATCTGGGCCGACTGGCTCGCCGGGAGCCTGTGCATCATCGGCGCGCTCGAATTCACCCGACGCACCACCGGCTGGATCATCCCGATCCTGATCGTCGCCTCGCTCACCTATATCGTCTGGTGGGGCCAATATGTGCCCGGCGTGTTCCGCTTCGGCGGGCTTTCGGCCGAAACGATCATGTTCCGCGCCATGTATGGCGACGACGCCATGTTCGGCACCATCGCCCGCATCTCGTCGACCTTCGTGTTCATGTTCATCCTGTTCGGCGCGTTTCTTCTCAAGTCCGGCGCCGGCGACTTCATCGTCGACGTCTCCCGCGTGGTCGCCGGCCGCTTCGTCGGCGGGCCGGGCTTCGTTGCGGTCATGGCCTCGGGGCTGACCGGCACGATCAACGGTTCGGCCGTCGCCAACACCGCCTCCACCGGCGTGATCACGATCCCCTTGATGAAGCGCGCGGGCTTTCCAAGGCATTTTGCCGGCGGCGTCGAGGCGGCCTCCTCCACCGGCGGCCAGCTCATGCCGCCGATCATGGGCGCGGGCGCCTTCGTGATGGCCTCCTTCACCCAGATCCCCTACACAACCATCGTCACCGTCTCGATCCTGCCGGCGATCCTCTATTTCGCCACGGTCGGCTTCTTCGTGCGCATCGAGGCCAAGCGCTCCAACGCCACCGCGCTCGCCGAAGAGGACGGGCCGGGCTTCTGGACGGTCTTCCGCCGCGGCGGGCCGCCCTTCGTCATCCCGGTCGCGCTGCTGATCGGCCTTCTGGTCTACGGCTATACACCCACCTATGCGGCCGGCTTTGCGATCCTGACCTGCATGGCCGCCTCATGGCTGACCCCCAGCCGCATGGGCCCGGCGAAGATCATCGAGGCGCTGGAACTGGGCGCGCGCAACATGATCATGACCGGCATCCTGCTCTGCGCCGTCGGGCTGATCGTCAACGTCATCACCACCGCCGGCATCGGCAACACGTTCTCCCTGATGATCGCGCAATGGTCCGACGGCAACCTTCTCATCGCGCTGGTGCTGGTGGCGCTCGCCTCGCTCGTGCTGGGCATGGGGCTGCCCGTCACCGCCGCCTATATCGTCCTTGGAACCCTGTCCGCGCCGGCGCTGAACCAGCTCATTCTCGAAGGCCGGATGGCAGACCTGATCGCCGCCGGCCAATTGCCAGAGACGGCAAAGGCGGTGTTCATGCTCGCCGTGCCAGACCGGATCGCCGCCCTCTCCGCGCCGATGCCGCTCGCCGACGCCCGCGCCATCATCGATGCGGTGCCGCCCGAATCGCTGCTGCTGGTCTACGATCAGGCGTTCGATCCGGCGACGCTCACGCTCGCCTTGTTGTCGGCGCACATGATCATCTTCTGGCTCAGCCAGGATTCCAACGTCACCCCGCCCGTGTGCCTGGCCGCCTTCACCGCCGCGGCGATCGCGCAATCGCCACCGATGAAGACCGGCATTTCGGCCTGGAAGGTGGCCAAGGGGCTCTATTTCGTGCCGCTGCTGTTCGCCTATACGCCGTTCCTTTCGGGCGACTGGCCGGAAATGCTGGAGATTTTCGCCTTTGCCCTGCCCGGCCTCTGGGCGGTGTCGGCGGCGATCCAGGGCCATTGGGAGAACCGGCTCAACCTTATCGAACGGATCGCCGTCCTGACCGTCGGCGCGACGCTGATGTGGCCCATCGGCGGCCTGGTGCATCTTGTGGCGTTGGGGGCGTTTGTCGGGCTGTTCTGGTGGAATGTGAGGAAGGCGCGCGGAGCGGGAGAAGGCTGACGCGCTGACCGGGGACCCAACCGCCCTCACCCGCGCTCCCACACCATATAGCGCGTGGCGTGGCTGTCCCTTGTCCCCGCCGGCACGGGCTCCTCGTGCGCCACCGTCCACACGGCCTCATCGATCTCCGGAAACACGGTATCCCCCTCGATCTCGGCCTCGACGCGGGTGACATGGAGCACATCGGCGAGGCCCATCGCCTGGGCGTAGATTTCCCCGCCGCCGGCCACGAAGATCATGTTCGGCGCATCGACATCCGGGGCATCCGGGGCATCCGGGTCCGGTTCGAAGCTTTCCAGATGTGCCGTCGCCAGATCCAGCGCCGCGCCGAGCGAACCCACCGCCAGCGCCCCGTCCGCCTGCCAGTCGCGATCGCGCGTGACGACGATGTTCAGCCGCCCCGGCAGCGGCTTGCCGACGCTCTGAAACGTCTTGCGCCCCATGATGACGGGATGGCCCAGCGTCAGTGCCTTGAAGCGCTTGAGGTCGGTCGACAGATGCCATGGCATGGCACCATCACGGCCGATCACGCCGTTCTGCGACACCGCGACGATGAGCGCGACGACCGGCGTCACTAGACCGCCACCGGCGCCTTGATGTGCGGGTCGGGATCATAGCCGCTGATTTCGAAATCCTCGAAGCGAAAATCGAAGATCGACGGCACGTTGCGCGTGATGGTGAGCGTCGGCGACGGCTTGGGCGTGCGCGCAAGCTGCGTTTCCACCTGCTTGAAATGGTTGTGATAGATGTGCGCGTCGCCGAACGTGTGCACGAACTCGCCCACCTTCAGGCCGCACACATGGGCGATCATGTGCGTCAAAAGCGCGTAGGAGGCGATGTTGAACGGCACGCCGAGGAAGATGTCCGCCGAGCGCTGGTAGAGCTGGCAGGAAAGCTTGCCGTCCGCGACATGGAACTGGAACAGGCAGTGGCATGGGGGCAGCGCCATATCGTCCACCTGCGCGGGGTTCCAGGCGGTGACGATGTGGCGCCGCGAGGCGGGGCTGGCCTTGATGCCCGCAACCAGTTTCTCGATCTGGTCGATCGTGCCGCCGTCCGGCGCCGGCCAGGAGCGCCACTGCGCGCCATAGACCGGGCCCAGATCGCCGTTTTCGTCGGCCCATTCGTCCCAGATCGAAACGCCGTTCCCCTTGAGCCAGGCGATGTTGGTGTCGCCGCGCAGGAACCACAAAAGCTCGACGACGATCGAGCGGACATGCAGCTTCTTGGTCGTCACCAGCGGAAAGCCGTCGGCGAGATCGAACCGCGTCTGGTGGCCGAAGATGGACCGCGTGCCCGTGCCGGTGCGGTCGTCCCGGTCCGTGCCCGTCTCCATCACAAGCCGCATCAGGTCGTGATAGTGTCGCATCGGGTCTCCATGGGCGATTCCGCCGCCCGCGTCCATCGCGCGCGGCCCGCCGCCCAAAGAAAACAAAGGGGCCTATTTTGACGCTTCCGTCATACTGGGACTTGCCTGCACGCGCACATGTTGCGGGCGATCCCGGTATCCATTACCGCCTCTCGTGTGGTGGATTTGAAGTTCGTTACAGTGTTCGCGGCACGCTCCTGAACGAACTTCAAATCCGTAAACCACACGAGAATCAAAGACCTGCTCGTGTCCTGATCGAATCTGAAGTGCGTACGGAGCATGCTGCGCAACGAAGCGAACTTCAGATCAGGGACACTAGGATGCGCTCACAGATCGCTGAGCTTGCCGAAATGCTTGGCGACCAGATAGTAGAAGGTCACGCGCGATTTCGCGTTGTCGCCGGCCATCTGCCGGCAAACCTTGGCGATCACCTCGTCGCCGGCCGCCTCGTCGGTGACGCCCAGCTTCTTTGCGCACCACTTCTCGCGCAAGCGCGCCAGTTCGGAGGGGTGCGAACAGGACACGAGCGAAGCATCGCGCGAACGCAGGGCGATGCCCAGATGCTTGACGATCCTGTTGACGACGGCTTCGTCGGCGCCCGGATCGTACCTCTTAACGTCAGCCAGATAGTCGGTCATGGGTGGGCGCCCTCCTCGCTTCATGAACGGCGGGGCAAATGGACCACAACCCCGTCCCGTCCGCCGCGCCGACTGTTCTGAACGGACATGCCAATGTCAACCGCCGGAAAGCTCGGCCTTTGAATCGCCGCGCGTTTCATCCTATAATGGGTGTGCCGGCTTGCCGGCTATGGCAATAAACGGGCGGTACAATAAGCCTATCGGACCCGGGGGCGGTACCCGGCGCCTCCACCAGGAACACCGAACCGCGGACGAGGCCGGTGCTGCTGATGGGGGCGAAACAGGATCGACGAGGGTGTAAAAACCGTACTTTTGCCCGGCATGATACCGCCGTTATCGGGTCACCATGTTAGTTGCAAACGACAACTACGCAGAGGCACGTCTCGCTGCCTGATGGCGGTGCGACAGCTTCACCGAAACTCCTGACCGGTATGCTCGGTTAGGCGGGGTCCGGAGGCACCTGGCAACAGAAGCCTCCACCTTCCCGCCGGTCGTTGCGCACCGCGCCATCATCGCCCCCCGACAAACCGCGCTGAAGTGGCTGCCGGCCGGCGCGAGCAGGCACTTGACCTTGGCGCGGCGACGACGCACATCTACGCCCGGCAACAAACCGACGGAAACTCCGGGGATGAGCGAAGATATCGTCCGTTACGACATCCTTGTGCAGAACGCGCTGCGCGGCGTGATTCGCAAGGTCCTGTCCGAGGTCGAGAAGACCGGCCTGCCGGGCAACCACCATTTCTTCATCACCTTCGTGACGACCGCGCCGGGCGTGCGCATCTCCAACCGCATCCGCGAGCAGTATCCCGAGCAGATGACGATCGTGCTCCAGCACCAGTTCTGGGACCTGGAGGTGGGAGAAACCGGCTTCGGCATCGGCCTTTCCTTCTCCGACGTGCCCGAAAAGCTGCACGTGCCCTATGCGGCGGTGCGCGGCTTCTACGATCCGTCGGTCAATTTCGAGCTGGAGTTCGACGTCGCCGACGCCGAGGCGGACGATGATTCCGATGAAGGCGCCGAAACGGCAAAGGCGGACGAAGCGGGGGCCGCCAAGCGCGCAGCGAGCGAGGAGGCGGACAAGGGAGCAGGCGAAGCGGCCGAGGACGGCACCGCCGACGTCGTCTCTCTGGATGCCTTCCGCAAGAAGAAATAACGGCGACGATCCGGCCCGATGACCGTCCGCAAGCGATCGGTGCGCATTGCCGGCCACCGCACCAGCTATTCGATCGAGGACGCCTTTCAGGACGGGCTGGCAGAACTTGCCCGCGCCGAGGGCATCTCGCTGGCGGCGCTGATCGCGCGCATCGACGCGCAAAAGCCGTTCGGCGCGAACCTGTCCTCGGCGCTGCGGCTGCATGCGTTCGAGGCGGCGCGCGAGGGCCGGCTCGCCACGCTCTCGCCCTGCCCTATCGGCCCGGACCCTCGATCAGGGAACGAACCGCCTCCTCGCTGAAATCAGCCCCCGGCGGCGGCAGGGGCGCGCGCAGCACCATCCCTTCGCCAAGACCGTCGAGGCCGTCGGCATGCGGCGCAAGACGCGAACCGAGCGCATCGGCCTGTGCGGCCCGCCGCTCCGCTGTCCGCAGCGCTTCGAGACGCTTGCGGCCGATCGCGCGCAAGCGCTCCTCGTTGCGACGGATGCTTTCCTGGGTCCGCATATAGCGCATATGGCGCAGTTCGCGGCGCAGACGCTGGCGTTCGAGCAGGCGTACCTGAAGCCGCTCGATCCGCGCCTGCTCGATCTCCAGCGCGCGCTGGGTGAGATAGGCGGTGATCGGCCGCATATCGGCGGCAAGGGACAGATCGCCGCCCGCTTCCATCTCCACGGCAAGGTCGAGCGCCGGCGCCATGCCGGCAATCGCCTC
>NZ_CFIFWG010000064.1:0-15559 GCF_984466335.1 Roseitalea sp.
TCGCACCCGGCGACCCGCCCCTGCCCGATGGCTGCGTGCCGCTGGGAGACCATGTTCGGGGCGCGCCGGCTCTCGCGCGCCGCCTGGCCCAGATCGGCGTGGTCGCCGACGCGGCGGGCGCGGCGGCGCTGGCCGAAAGCCTTCGCCCCGGCCAGCGGCTGGTGACGCGCGATGGAGCGCTGTGGCGCTGGGACGGCTATCGCGCCACCGCAGACGCGCCGACCGCCGCCGCCCAGCGGCTGGCCCAGAAGAACAGGCTCGCCGAACTGGAGGCGGAAATCGCCGAGGCGCGCGGCCACCGTGACGCCGTTGCCGCGCGGCTCGCGCGAACCGAGGCCGACACCGCCGCGGCCGTCGCCGCCGAAAGGGAAGCAAGGGACGCGGTGCGCGCGAGGCAGGGGCGGGCGCGGGCGGCCCGCGAGGCCCTTGCCGAAGCCGAACGCGCCTCGGGCGATCTGGCGCGCCGCCGGGCCGTGCTCGATGAAAGTCTCGAACGGCTCGAAGCGGACCGGTCCGAGGCCGCCGCCATCCTCGCCGAAGCCGAAGCCGCGCTCGCCGCCGAGCCCGACGTCGCCGGGCTCGATGCCGGCATCGCGCACACCCAGTCGACCGTCGCCACGGACCGCGCCGCGCTCGCCGAGGCCCGCGCGGACCATGGCGGCGTGGCGCGCGAGCGGCAGGCCCGCCGTCAGCGTCTGGCGGCGATCGAGCGCGAGCGGGCAAGCTGGACATTGCGTGCCGAGAGCGCCGCCGCGCAGATCGAGGCGCTTTCATCGCGCCAGGCCGAAACGCGCGCCGCGCTCTCAGAGATCGAGGAAGCGCCCGACGAGCAGGCCGCCAAGCGCCGCGAACTGACGCGCCGGATCGAGGCGGCCGAAACCCGCCGGACCGGGGCCGCCGACGCGCTCGCGGAAGCCGACACCGAGGCACGCGCCGCCGACAAGGCGGCGACCGCGGCGATCGCCGCCCTTGCCGGGGCGCGCGAGGAGCGCGCGCGGGCCGAGGAGCGCCTGGCCGCGGCCGGCGAACGGCGCGCCGAAACCGAGGCGCGCATTGCCGAGACGCTCCATTGCGCCCCGCACGAGGCCTTCGCCGCCACCGGCCTTGCGCCGGACGATTCCCTGCCCGAGATCGGGCCCCTGGAAGGCAGGCTCGACCGGTTGAGGGTCGAGCGCGAACGGCTCGGCGCGGTCAATCTGCGCGCCGAGGAGGAGCAGGGCGAGCTTGCCGGGCGCCACGGGGAACTGACCGGCGAACGCGACGATGTGATCGCCGCCATCGCCGAACTGCGCGCGGCCATCGCCTCGCTCAACAAGGAAGGCCGCGAGCGCCTTCTTGCGGCCTTCGGCGTGGTGCAGGACCATTTCACACGCCTGTTCACCCACCTGTTCGGCGGCGGCACGGCCCAATTGCAACTGGTCGAAAGCGACGACCCGCTGGAGGCGGGCCTTGAGATCATGGCCCGACCGCCAGGCAAGAAGCCGCAGGTGATGACGTTGCTGTCCGGCGGCGAGCAGGCGCTGACGGCGCTCGCGCTGATCTTCGCGGTGTTCCTGACCAACCCCGCCCCGATCTGCGTGCTCGACGAGGTCGACGCCCCGCTCGACGACCACAATGTCGAGCGCTTCTGCGACCTGATGGACCAAATGGCCGCGCAGACCCGGACCCGCTTCGTGCTGATCACGCACAATCCGATCACCATGGCGCGGATGAACCGGTTGTTCGGCGTGACCATGGCCGAGCAGGGCGTCAGCCAGCTTGTCTCGGTCGATCTGGGCGCCGCCGAACGGTTGCGCGAGGCGAGCTGACGCCGCCTCCGAAAAGACCGATGGCGCAAAATGGTGCAATGCGGTAACAAGACGCCCCTGAGGAGGGCGGCGTGGACGCTTGCGGCGAAACAGGACGGGTCTTTGCGTTCGCGCCGGGCATGGTGCCCGATGGCGAGCCGGGCGAGGCCCTGCTTGGCGGCAAGGGCGCCAACCTCGCCGAGATGAGCCGCGTAGGCCTGCCGGTGCCGCCGGGGTTCACGATCACGACCCGTGTCTGCCACGACTATCTCGCCGCCGGCCGCAATTTTCCCCAAGGGCTGCATGCCGAGGTCGAAGCCGCGGTCGCCGCCGTCGCCGCGGCGGCCGGCAAGACGTTCGGGGCGGGCCCCGATCCTTTTTTGGTCTCGGTCCGCTCTGGCGGGCGCGTGTCGATGCCGGGGATGATGGACACCATCCTCAATCTCGGCCTCAACGACGAGACCGTCGAGGCGCTCGCCGCGCGCACGGGCGACGCGCGCTTTGCCTATGACAGCTACCGGCGCTTCATCCAGATGTACGGGACCGTGGTGATCGGCGTCGAGCACGGCTTGTTCGAGGATCTGCTCGACCATGCGCGGGAGCGGGCCGGCGTCGAGCGCGACGACCAGCTTGACGCCGACACGCTGCGCGCGCTGGTTGCCGCCTACAAGCGGGCGATCCTAGACGACATGGACGCGCCGTTCCCGCACGATGTCCATGCCCAGCTCTGGGGCGCGATCGGCGCGGTGTTCGAGAGCTGGAACAATCCGCGCGCCGTCACCTTCCGCGCGCTGCATGCCATCCCCCACGACTGGGGCACGGCGGTCACCGTCCAGGCCATGGTGTTCGGCAATTCCGGCCCGAACTCGGCCACGGGCGTCGCCTTCACGCGCCACCCCTCGACCGGCGAGAAGCGCGTCTTCGGCGAATATCTGGTCAACGCGCAGGGCGAGGATGTTGTCGCCGGCCTGAGGACGCCCGACCCGCTCCTGCCGGACGGCCGCCAGCGGGGCCGCGCCATGAGCGAGCGCATGCCGCGCGCATTTGCCCGGCTCGTCGAACTGGGCGACAGGCTCGAAGCCCATTTCGGCGACATGCAGGACATCGAGTTCACCGTCGAGGACGGCCGGCTGTGGCTGTTGCAGACCCGCGCCGGCAAGCGCACGGTGGACGCGGCGATCCGCATCGCCGTCGAACTCGCCGAAGAAGGCACGATCGGCCACGAGGATGCGGTGCTGCATGTCGATCCGGCCTCCCTGGACAAGCTGCTGCACCCCAGCGTCGATCCGCAGGCCAAGCGGCAGCTCTTCGCGCGCGGCCTGCCCGCCTCGCCTGGCGCGGCGGCGGGCGAGGTGGTGTTTTCCTCAAGCGCGGCCGAAAGGGCCAGGGCCGAAGGGCGCGCGGTGGTCCTGGTCCGGCCGGAAACCAGCCCCGACGACATTCACGGCATGGTCGCCGCCGAGGGCATCGTCACCACGCGCGGCGGCATGACGTCCCATGCCGCGGTGGTCGCGCGGGGCATGGGCAAGCCCTGCATCACCGCCGCGTCGGCGATCCGCATCGATCCGAGCCGCCAGGCGATGCGCGCCGGCGGGGTCACAGTCCGCCAGGGTGACTGGCTGACGCTCGACGGCGCGTCCGGCGAGGTCCTGCTGGGCCGGCTGCCGATGGTGCAAAGGCCGCTCTCGGGCGATTTCGCGACGCTCATGCAATGGGCGGACGCCTCGCGCCGCATGCATGTGAGGGCCAACGCCGACGGGGTCACCGACGCCGAGGTCGCCGGCCGCTTCGGCGCCGAGGGGATCGGCCTCGTGCGCACCGAGAACATCTTCCTTGAGGGCGACGGCCTCCAGGTGATGCGCGAGATGATCGTCGCGCCCGACGAGCGCGCGCGGCGTTTCGTGCTCGATCGCCTGCTGCCGGTCCATCGGGACAATTTCGTCTCGCTGTTCGAGGCCATGGCAGGACGTCCGGTCTGCATCCGCCTGCTCGACCCACCGTTGCACGAATTCCTGCCCCGCGAGGCCGAAGAACTCGCCCGGGTGGCGTCCGAGATGGGCCTTGCGGCCGACGACCTGCGCCGGCGCGCGGACGATTTGCACGAAATCAACCCGATGCTCGGCAACAGGGGCGCGCGCCTTGCCATCTGCTATCCGGAGGTGGCCGAGATGCAGACCCGCGCCATCATCGAGGCGGCGATCGTCGCCGGCGACAGGAGCGGCGCGCCGGTCGTCCCCGAAATCGTCGTGCCGCTCGTGGCCTATTATGCCGAACTGCGCCACCTGCGCGCGCGGATCGATGCCATCGCCGCCGACGTCAAGGCGCGCCATGGCAGCGACATCAGGCATCTGGTCGGCTGCATCATCGAACTGCCGCGCGCGGCCATTCGCGCCGACCTGATCGCCGGCGCGGCGGACTTCTTCTCGTTCGGCACGAACGATCTGACGCAGACGGCGCTCGGCATCTCGCGCGACGATGCGGCCCATTTCCTGTCGCGCTATCTGGCCGAAGGCATCATCGAGCGCGATCCCTTCATCAATCTGGACCGGGAGGGCGTGGGCGAGATCATCCGCATGGCGGTCGAAAAGGGGCGCGGCGCGCACCCCGGCATCATCATGGCGATCACCGGCGAGCATGGCGGCGACCCCGAGTCGATCGCCTTCTGCGAGGACATCGGCCTCGACTACGTCTCCTGTTCGCCCTACCGCGTGCCCGTTGCGCGCCTGGCCGCCGCCCAGGCGGCGATACGCGCCCGTCGCCGCGAGCAGGCCCGTAGCGGCTGATTTCCTGTTGGAGGCGGATTGGCGGGGCAAGATCCTGCGCGACGCCGGAGGGCGCGGCCTTGAAACGGCTGCGTCCGGTGCATGCGGCGATGCCTGCACCCGCGCCCAAGGTCGTGTTGCGGCGCGGCGATGTCGCCGCTATTACCGTGCGGCGATTTGTGTGTCGTCGCGCTTTCGTACCGCAGCACCCCTGTCGGTCCCAAGTCAGGCCAGATACACGCCTTTCGCTGAAAACGCTCCAGCCCGGAGACCTGTCATGCGCATCGATGCCATCGCCATCGGCGACAAGCCCCCGCACGACGTCAACGTCATCGTCGAGGTGCCGCTCGGCGGCCAGCCGATCAAATATGAACTGGACAAGGAGGCCGGCACGCTGGTGGTCGACCGGTTCCTTTACACGCCCATGTCGTACCCGGGCAATTACGGCTTCGTGCCGCACACGCTGTCCGAGGATGGCGACCCGATCGACGTTCTGGTCTGCAACACGCGTCCGCTCGTGCCCGGCTGCGTGATCAATGTGCGGCCGATCGGCGTGATGCTGATGGAGGACAATTCGGGCCAGGACGAAAAGGTCATCGCCGTGCCCGCGCCGGCGCTGACCCGGCGCTATGACGGCGTTGCCGACTATACCGACCTGCCCGAGATCACGCTGCAACAGATCGAGCACTTCTTCGAACACTACAAGGATCTGGAGCCCGGCAAATGGGTCAAGCTGGGCGGCTGGCAGGACCGGGCGACGGCGCAAAGGCTGATCGTCGAGGCGATCGATCGCGCGAAACGATAGGCGGGAACCGGGGCACCGCCCGATGTTCGCAAATGGCGGCCCGGAGCCCATGGTGGACAAGGGTGGACAATCGCGGCGGCGATGCGACGTTGCGGCCATAAAATGCGCGTTCACGTCCCTTGGCGGAGCCTGATATGACGACGGGCGTGTTTGCCATGGTGCTGGGCGCGGCCTTGCTGCACGCGGCCTGGAACGCGCTGGTCAAGGTCAATGCCGACCGGCTCGTCATGATCGCCATCATGATGATGAGCCAGGTTGCCGTCGCCGTTCTGGTGGTCCCGTTCGTCGCGTTCCCGACGCCGGAAAGCTGGCCCTATATCGGAGCCTCGGCCGCCCTGAACACCGCCTATTGCGTGTTTCTGATCAAGGCCTATCGCCATGGCGATCTCAGCCACGTCTATCCGATTTCGCGGGGGTCCGCGCCGCTGATCGTCGCGATTGTCTCCGTTGCCATCGTCGGCGAGACACTGACCCGCCAGGCCGGCCTGTCGGTCGTCGTGATCGCGCTGGGCATCATGAGCCTGACATTGACGCGTGGTGTTGCCGGCTTCAGGGCACCCAAGGCCATGCTCTATGCC
This sequence comes from Roseitalea sp., assembly GCF_984466335.1. Classification (NCBI taxonomy): domain Bacteria; kingdom Pseudomonadati; phylum Pseudomonadota; class Alphaproteobacteria; order Hyphomicrobiales; family Ahrensiaceae; genus Roseitalea; species Roseitalea sp. The sequence continues at coordinate 5,933 of NZ_CFIFWG010000064.1, forward strand.
CTGGGCACGGGCGTGTTCATCGCCGGCTACACGGTGGTCGACGGTCTGGGCGCCCGTCTCGCCGAAAGCGCTCATAGCTACACGTTCTGGGTCCACCTGGTGAACGGCATTCCGATCACGCTTCTGGCGCTCCATCTGCGCCGAGGCCGGGTTTTCGCGTCGGTGCGCAAATGCTGGAAGGTCGGCATGCTCGGCGGCATGATATCGCTTCTGGCCTACTGGATCGTCATCTGGGCGATGACGCAGGCGCCCCTGGCGCTGGTCTCCGCCGTTCGCGAAACCAGCATGGTGTTCGCCGTGCTCTTTGGCGTCTTCGTCCTCAAGGAGCGTCTCGACCTGGCTCGTCTGGCATCCATCGGCACGACCCTGATCGGTACGGTCATGCTCAAAATGTCCAGGTGAGCACCGTTACGAACCCCGCCGGACAGCCACGGGGACGGAAATGGCAAGGTGCCTCGGCCCCTCCAGCCCGCCCTTCAAATCACCGCCGGGGCCAGAACGTTCACGACCACCTGGCGCAGGAAGTAGATGCCCACGAACAGGACGATCGGCGAGATGTCGATGCCACCCAGGTTCGGCAGCACGCTGCGAATGGGCTTCAGCAGCGGCTCGGTGGCCTTGTAGAAGAATTCGCCCAGGAGCGCGACGAAGCGGTTGGATGTGTTGACGACGTTGAAGGCGTAAAGCCATGAGAAGATGACAGCGCCGATCACGATGAACACGTAAATGTCGAGCGCAAACAGGATTGTGTTGATGATCGCCAGGCCCACGCCAACGCTCCCCGAATCCAAAACCGTTCTGACATAGGCGCCGCCGCCCATAACGGCAAGCCGTTCCGGCCGGCCATGCGGCGGCATGGTTGATGCGGCACCAACAAATGCTTTGTGTCGGCGGCGCAAAGGGCCTATCGCCACGCCATGAGCAATCCCGACGACGGGACCGGGCCGGCCAAGGGGCGTTTCGAAGCCTTCCGCCATCCGGCCTACGCCAAATACTGGACCGCCCGCCTCGCATCGACGTTCGCGACCAACATGGTGATCGTGGCCGTCGGCTGGCAGCTTTACGATCTGACGCGCGATCCGCTCGATCTTGGCATTGCGGGGCTCGTTCAGTTCATCCCGCTGGTTCTGTTCATGCTGGTGGCCGGTTCGGTCGCCGACCGCTTCGGCCGGCGCACGGTCATGGCCTGCTCTGTCATCGCCACGACCGGCTTCACGCTGGCGATCGTCTGGTTCACCTGGCGGGGGCTGACCTCGCCGCTGCCGGTCTTCATCGCCCTGTTCGGCTTCGGCATCGCGCGCGCCTTTTTCGGGCCGGCCTCGCAGTCGCTCGTCGTCAATCTGGTGCCGACGCGGGTCTTTCCCAATGCGGTGGCATGGAACGCGTCGGCCTGGCAGACCGCCTCCATCATCGGCCCGGTCGCGGGCGGGCTTCTGTACGGCCTGGGCGCGACGGTCGCCTATGGCGCGGCGGCGCTGGTGTTCGCCGCCTCGTGCGCCCTGGTGATGATGATCCCAAAGCCGTCCGAACGCGCCGACATGACCAGGGTCACCGTCTCCTCGCTGTTCGACGGGCTGCGCTACATACGCGACCAGAAGGTGGTGCTCGGAGCCATCTCGCTCGATCTGTTCGCCGTCTTCCTGGGCAGCGCGGTGGCGCTGCTGCCGGTCTTTACGCGCGATGTGCTCGATGCCGGCCCATGGGCGCTCGGCATGCTGCGTGCCGCGCCCGGGGTCGGGGCCTTGCTGATGGCCGTTTTCCTGGCGGCGTCTCCCGTGCGCGATCATGCCGGCCGCATCCTGCTCGTCTCGGTCGGCCTGTTCGGCCTGTCCACGGTGGTCTTCGGCCTGTCCGGCCTCGCATGGGTCTCGGTGATCGCGCTGACGCTGATCGGCGCCTTCGACATGATCAGCGTCTACATCCGCGAGACGGTGCTCCAGCTCTGGACGCCCGACCATGTCCGCGGCCGGGTCAATGCGGTCAATATGGTGTTTCTTGGCGCTTCCAACGAACTGGGCGACTTCCGCGCCGGCGTCGCCGCCGCCTGGATCGGCGCGGTGCCGGCGGTGGTCGTCGGCGGGATCAGCGCGACGGCGATCGCGGTGGGCTGGACGTTCCTGTTTCCGCAACTGCGCAAGGTGCGCCGGCTCGACCGGCGGGCATAGAGCGAATAGGGCGCGGTGTGCTGGCCGATGCCCGTCCCCTTGCCCGCGAGCGGCAGGAGGGCACGCGGCATCCGATCAGCGCTCCGGCGCCAATTTGCGCCCGAAGACGATGTCGAGGAAATCGGCCAGCCATTTGCGCACCTTGTGGTCGTGATACAGCCGGCCTTGCAGATGGTCGCGGCCCCGCTGCGCGCCGGGCAGGTCGAACCGGTGCGCGCCGCGCACCACCCACCGTTGCATCATCGCCTGCGTCAATTCGGCATGGAACTGTACGCCCCAGGCATTGTCGCCATAGCGGAAGGCCTGGTTCGGATAGGCGTCCGCCGCCGCCAGACGCACCGCGCCGGAAGGCAGGGTGAAACCCTCTGTGTGGAAATGGTAGATCATGTCCGGCCAGTCCATCAGCGCCGCGCCGTCCGCGGTGGGCTCGATCGGATACCAGCCGATCTCGACCTGCCCGTCCTTGCGCCCGGCGACCGTGCCGCCCAGATGGTTGACCAGCATCTGCGCGCCCAGGCAAATGCCGAAGAAGGGCTTGTTCTCGGCGAGCGGCACGGACAGCCAGTCCGTCTCGCGCCTGACGAATTCGTCCGGATCGTTGGCGCTCATCGGCCCGCCGAACATCACCGCGCCGGCATGGCGTTCAAGCGTTTCGGGCAGCGCGTCGCCCAGCGGCGGCCGGCGGATATCGAGCCGATGACCCCGCGCCTGGAGCATCTGGCCGACCCGGCCGGCCGACGAGGTCGCCTGGTGCAGGATGACCAGCACCGGTTTCCCGCCGGACGGCGTCGCAGCGCGCGAAGCGGCCAGCGCCGCGTTCCTCGTTTCGGCCTTCATGCCTCTTCACCACCCGCGATGCCGAACCGTTCCTGCACCCTCTGGCGCATGTGCACCCGATCGCGACCGCTCACGCCGAGCAGTTCGGAAATGCGCCAGACCACATTGTCCTCAAGCTCGTGGCGCACCCCGTCCGCATAGACCATCTCCCAAAGCATCTCGATGAAGCCGATGCGCTCGGCTTCGCTCATGGCGTCCATCAGCACCGAGGTGAACCGGTAAAGGTCGACCGCCTCGCCATCGGCCCTGCGCGCGGCCTCCGTCAGCGCCTCAAGCGCGCCCTGTTCGAGCGCGTATTCCTCGCCCAGAACGGCGGCGAAACGATCGCGCTCGGCCGGCCGCAAAACACCGTCCGCCTGGATCACATGGTACATCAGCGCGGCCGCGGCAAGCTGCGGGTTGTCCGGCTCCCCGCCTTTGGCCGCCTCATCGCCGCCCACGATCTCGCGGACAAAAGACCGGAACCGATCAAGCATTTCCCAACCCCAGATTGCGGGTGCGTTCGAGACGGCCCGGCGCACTTTCGGATCAGTCTAAAGCAATTCCAGCGAAAGTGGGAACCGGTTTGGCGCCCGCCGTTGCGACTAGAGCGGTTTGTCTTTGGATGGGAGCGGTTTGATGGACAGGGTTTTTCGCCGAGGCGAGGAAAACACCGCGGCGCGGTCCGACGATCGCGCGAGGCTTTTGACGACGACGCCGGCGGAAAAGACGTCCAAGCCGGAGGCCGGCAACCGATTGACATCACATGATGGCCGCACATCGCCCGCGCTTGGTCCTTTGCGCTCCGGGCGGCGTTGCGCGCGCCTTGCCGGATTGCAAAATCCCGGCGCTCAGACGATGCCAGCCAAAGACCAACCGCTCTAAGCAAATGGTTGGGAACGTTTCCGCGCGTCAAAACAGCCGGAAACGCTTCGGCCTGTCCGGTTCGGACGCCGCATCGGGATCGATGCCCGGATCGTCCGGAATGGGCGGCCGAACCGCCTCTTCATCCTCTTCATCGGTTTTGGCCGTTTCGGTCTCCGGGGACGCGCGCGCCGGTTCGGCCGGCGCGGCCGGCTTGGATTCGGCCGGCGCCTCGGACGAAAGGCCCGCGGCATCGGTCTCGCCATTGGCGGCGGCGCTCGCCGTGTCCGGTGCCTCGATGGGGGCGGGTTCGGCGGCGGCGCGCTCGGCCTCGCGTTCCTTGCGGGCCGTCTCGACCCGTCTGGCCAGATCGACCGGCGGGCCGATCGCCCTGAACGGCTCGGAGGCTTCGGGCGCTGCCCGCCCCGTCCCGGCGTCAACCGGCATGTCGGCGTCCTCGGCCGGCAGGGGCGGCACGATGGCGCCATCGTCGACCGGCATTGGGGCGGGCGTCGCAAGCGCCGGACGGCCCGGCTCCATCGGATCGAGATCGTTCTCGATCAGCGTGCCGGCGCGCTCGACCGGCACCTTCCATTCGAACGCATCGATGCGCCCGGTCACCGGCGAGAACGGCGCCCACGCCTCGACGACGACGCCGTCGGCCGTCCAGGCCGGATCGCGCGGGGCGCGGACCGCCCGCGACAGCCATTCGCGGACCTTGCCCTGATCGCCGGTCTCGGCATCCTCTATGTCGGCCATCAGCATGAACGCGCTTTCGCGCGGCTCGTTGCGCAGAACGGCGCCGGTCGCCTTGCGCGCCTGCTCGAACGCGCCCGCCTCCAGGGCCATCCGGGCGACGATCAGCCAGGACTCGGCCGTGTTGGGCTTGATCGCTTCAAGGCGCCTTGCGCGCTTGAGCCGGTCGAGCGCGGAATCGCCAGGCCGGGCATTGACATAGGCCAGCGCCATGTCCGGGTGCGGCCGTTTGCGCCAGGCGGTCTCCAGCACCTTGACGCCGCGCCGCATCTCGTTGAGCCGGAAGCAGGCCTCGGACGCGGTCACCGCCGCCGGCGCGAAACCCGGCGCCAGCCTGTGCGCCTCGACCGCGGCCTGCCTGGCCTTTTGCGGATCGGCTTCGGCATGGTCCATGGCGAGCGCGGTCAGGAGCACGGCGCGCTTGCGGTCGGCGTCTTCCTTGCCGATCTGCCTGGCCTGCTTTTGCCTGTCGAGCAGCTTGATCGCGCCGTCCCAGTCGCCCGAGGCGGTCTTCAGATCGATCGCCGCCCTGCCGGCCCAGACCAGTTGCGGGCCAAGCTCGGCCGCCCTTTCGGCATAGTGCTTCTGCGCCTCGCGATCGCCCAGCCTTTGGGCTTCCATGTAGAGCCCGCGCAGCCCGAGCATGCGCAGTTCGGGATCGTCCAGCATCGCCTCGAACTTCTGCCGGGCCTCGCCATGTTTGCCTTCGAGCAGCGTCGTCTGCGCGTCGAGAAGCTGGATCAGCGGCTCGGTCGTCTCGTCGAGCAGCCCGCCCGCCTGCTTGAGCATCCGCCGCGAGGTGGCGCTGTCGCCGGCGCCGGCGGCGATGATGCCCGTCGACAGGGACTGATAGCCGCGATCGCGCTTGCGCGCGCGAAAGAACCGGTTGAGACGGTCGGGCGAGGTGAAGATGACGCGGATCAGCCACCAGCCCAGCATGATCGTGGCGACGATCGACACGATGGCGACCGCCGCCACCATGAGCGAGACCGAGATGAGCTGGCCGCCGACGGTGATGGCGACGTCGCCGGGCATGTCCGCGAGCCACGCAAAGCCGAAGCCGAGCGCGAAGACCAGCGCGATGAAGACGAGGACCCTGACCATGACGGCGCCTCCCTGGGTGTTCAGTCCCGGCCGGCCGGTCGCGCCGCCGACATGGCCGAGGACAACGCATCGGCGATGAGCGCATCGACGGTCCGGCGCGCGCGCACCTGGTCCATGAAGGCCGACGAGGCCGCCCTGGCGGCATCGGGCAACGTCTCCCATTCGGCCAGCGCGGCGTCGAGATCGGCCTCCTTGAGCCGCGCCTCGATGCGCGCGGCGACCGCGCCGGGCGTGTCGCCCTCGACCTCGCCGACGGGCCGGACCTGCACCAGCCCGCGCGCGCTCGCCATGAGCCGGTCGCCGATCGAGGCGCCCTGGTCGAGGCCCTGGCCGGCCGCGACGATCCGGTTGGCGACCGCGCCGAACGCGTCGGCGAGCTGGGCGGCGGTCGGAACGCCCGAGGCCGCATGGTCGCGCAGCGCGGCGACCGCCCCCTCCTGGCCGGCAACCGAGGCGAAGGCCTCCAGTTCGGCGGCAAAGGCGCTGCCCCGGTCGATGGCGGACTTGAGGCCCGCCGCCGCGACGGCGCGGGCCACGGCCGCCGTATCCACGCCGCCGTCGGCCAGCGTCGCCTCGGCAGCCGCGAGCCGCTCGCTCAAGGACGCAAGCTCCTCGTCGAGCCGCGTGCGCACCATCGTCACCGCTTCCCGCAGCAGGGCGGTCTCGCCGGTTGCCGCGCCCGTTTCTCCGCGAACGGCCTCGACATCGCCGCGCAGCGTTTCGAGCGCGACGAGGGCCTCGCCCGCGTCGGCGCTCTCGCCGATCCGCCCCTCAAGCGCGTCCAGCCGTTCGGTCAGGGCACTCAGCGCCGGCGCCTCGCCGGCCTCGCCGGCGCGGACCGACGCTTGCAGCGCGGCGAGATCGGCGGCGACGCGCTCGACAGCCGCCACCGTCGCGCCGGTCTCGGCCCGCGCGCCTTGGGCCGCCTGAACGGCGGTATCGATCCGCGCGCGCATTTCTGCGGCAAACCCCGCCTCGGCGGGAGCGGCCGCCTGCCGCGCGTCCAGTGCGGCGATGCGCGCCTCGATGGCGGCGATGTCGCGCTCGATCGGCGTCAGGTCGACCTGCTCGGCCCGCGATCCCGGCGCGGGCAGAAGGCCGGACCATTGCAGGCCGGCGGCGGCGGAAAGCGCGACCGCGGCCCCGGCGATGCCGCCCAGAACGGGGCCAGCCAGAATGGAACCCATGGCGCCGCGCCGGCCCGCGCCGGCCTCCTCATCCCCAAGGGGCCGCGCATCGTTCCCGCCCGCGCCATCGCGCGTGCTCGCCCCGCCCGCCGCCGCGCGGCCGCCGCCGCCCACGGCGGACGGGCCGGTGGTTCGCTCCATGGCCACGGGCTCGGCCGGCGTGCCGCCGTCGCGTGCCGCCGTCGCACCCCCGGCCCCGTCGGCCTCAAGATCGATCGTCACCGGCTTGCGGGTTCCGCCGCGCCCCTTGCCCTGCGACGGCCGTGCGCGCTGTGCCATGAACGCCCTCCATGCATGTTGGGACCAGTCATGGGACGCTTCTATCACGGCGGTGCGGAATCGAAAGCGGCCAATCGCGCCGGCGGGGGTCAACGCGGCGGGACGTGATGCCGCGCCAGCGCGATCATGTCGGCATCGCGCGGGGCGTCCGCCGCCAGGACGCGCGCCGGCAAATGGGTCTCAAAGAGCCGGGCAACGCGATCCGATATCACCAAAAATGCAGTCTTTTCAAAGAACTTCCACAGATCGCGCCGCTCGGCGGCGGCGATGAAAAGTTGCGCCGAGACGCCGGAGTGAAACAGCAGCGCATCGGGCGGCGGCAGTCGAGTCAGGGCTTCGATCTTATCAGTCAGTTGACTGACTTTTGCAATATCATAGGTTTCTATGAGGGTGAAACGGCGTCCGCTTTCGGACAGGCGGCGCTCAAGGGTTCCCGTCCGCACGCGTCCGCACAGATAGGCGACGCCGCGCTCCGGCGGCAGGGCGCCCTCGATGAGTTCGGCAAGCGAGCCGGCATCGCCGTCGGCGGCGCTAACGTCCAGCCCATGGGCGGCCGCGGCTTTCGCCGTCGCGTCCCCGACCGCAAAGACCGGTTTTCGCCGCAAGGCGGACATCAGTTCGGGCGGCGCGTGGGTCAGTGCCTTGGCGCTGGTGACCGCCGCCGCCTGGCAGGCGGCGGCCGCCTCGACCTGACGGGAGGCGACCGGAAGCGACACCGTTTGCGTGAACGGCAGGACGACCGGTTCGAAACCCGCCTCGCAAAGCGCGGCCGCCGTGCGCGATGCGCCCGGCTCCGGGCGCGTGACCAGGATGCGGGGCGCCGGCGCCATCGTGTCAGGTCCAGCTTTCGAAGAAGCCGGCACCCGCCCGCGCGCGCAAATCATCGCCCGCCCTGCGGCCCAGCGCTTGGGGATCGCCGACCGGGCCCGTCGCTTCGATCGCGTGCGCCTCGGTGCCGTCGGGCGTCAGGATCATGCCGTGAAAGGCGACCGTGTCGCCATCGATGCGGGCATGCCCGGCGATCGGCGTGCGGCACGAGCCGTCGAGCGCGGCCAGGAACGCCCGTTCGCACCGAAGGGCGATATGGGTGGCCTCGTGGTCGAGCGGCGCGACCAGCGCATTGGTCCTGGCGTCGCCCTGCCGGCTTTCGATGCAGATCGCGCCCTGGCCCGGCGCCGGCGGGAAGGTCTCCAAGGGAAAAAGATCGGTGACCACGTCCGCCATGCCCAGGCGCCGCAAGCCCGCATTGGCGAGCAGCGTGGCGTGGGCGACGCCGGCGTCGAGCTTTCTCAGGCGCGTCTGGACATTGCCGCGAAAACCGACCACCGTCACATCCGGCCGGGCGCGCCGGACGAGCGCCTGGCGTCGCAGGGACGAGGTGCCCACGACCGCCCCGGACGGCAGGGCATCCAGCATCGGCGCGGCGCGGCCGACGAAGGCGTCGCGCGGGTCCTCGCGTTCGAGGAACGCGGTCAGCGCAAGGCCGCCGGGCAGCCTGGTCGGCATGTCCTTGGACGAATGGACGGCCAGATCGATCGCGCCCGAGGTCAGCTGCGCCTCGATCTCCTCGGTGAACAGGCCCTTGCCGCCGATCTCCCTGAGTTCGCGATCCTGGACGCGGTCGCCCCTGGTCGAGATGACGACGATCTCGACCGTCTGCGCGCCCATGCCGTGCGCGGCCACCAGCCGGTCGCGCACCTCATGGGCCTGGGCGAGCGCGAGCGGGCTGCCGCGCGTTCCGATCCTGACCGTGCCGAACCCCCGTGTCACAGTTTGCTTGCTCCCGGTTCCGTGATAGGCGACCCAACTCCTAACCCGAACCGCCGCAGCCGGCAATCAACCCCCGCAGGATCAGCCATGCCGACCGTTCTGGGCATCGAGACGAGCTGTGACGAGACCGCCGCCGCGATCGTCCGCGCCGATGAGAACGAGGCGCGCGGGCAAATCCTGTCGAACATGATCTACAGCCAGATCGACGAGCATGCCCGATTTGGCGGCGTGGTGCCGGAGCTTGCCGCCCGTGCCCATATCGACACGCTCGACCGGATCGTCCTGAGGGCCATGGACGAGGCCGATGCGGGCTGGGACGACATAGACGCCGTCGCCGCCACCGCCGGGCCGGGCCTGATCGGCGGGCTGATCGTCGGCACGATGACGGGCAAGGCCATCGCGCTGGCGCGCGACAAGCCGTTCATCGCGGTCAACCACCTTGAAGGCCATGCCCTGACGCCCCGGCTCACCGACGGCCTGCCCTTCCCCTACCTGCTGCTGCTCGTCTCTGGCGGGCACACGCAGATCGTCCTGGTTTGCGGGCTCGGCCGCTATGCGCGCTGGGCGACCACGATCGACGATGCGCTCGGCGAAGCCTTCGACAAGACCGCAAAGCTGCTCGGGCTCGGCTATCCGGGCGGCCCGGCCGTCGAAACGGTGGCCGAGCGGGGCGATCCAGACCGGTT
>NZ_CFIFWG010000065.1:0-15367 GCF_984466335.1 Roseitalea sp.
TGGGCCGCGCAGGGTCGTTTGATTCTGGCCGAGCGGCCGATCGAGACGGGCGATGCGCTGTGCGCGGCGCTCTTTTATGCGGCAAACGACGATGAAGCCGAGGATGCGCGCGCCGCCGCCATCGGTCACCAGGCGGGCGCGCTCGTCAACATCGTCGACAATCTCGAACATTCACAGTTCATCACGCCGGCCATCGTGGACCGCGATCCGGTCACCGTCGCCATCGGAACCGAGGGCGCCGCGCCGGTCCTGGCCCGCAAGATCAAGGCCGACATCGAAGAGCGGCTGCCCGCCTCGCTCGGCCTTCTGACCCGGATCGGCCAGCGCTTCCGCAAGCGTGCCGAGATGCTCGGCGATTCCACAAAGCGGCGCGCCTTCTGGACGCGGTTCTATTTCGGCGCCGGCGACCGCGCGCTCAAGGCGGGCGGTGAGACGGCCGTGCGCGAGACGCTGGAAACGCTGCTCACCGACGCGATCGAAACGCGCCGGGGCGCGGGCTCGGTGGCCTTTGTCGGCGCCGGGCCGGGTGATCCCGAACTGCTCACGCTGAAGGCCCGCAACGCGCTGCACGAGGCCGATGTCGTGCTGCACGACCGGCTGGTGCCGCAGCCGATCATCGAACTGGCCCGGCGCGAGGCGACCATCGTCGAGACTGGCAAGACCGGCTTCGGCCCGGCCTGGAGCCAGGATGCGATCAACGCTCTGATGATCGAGCACGCATCGGGCGGGGCGCGCGTGGTGCGGCTCAAATCGGGCGATCCGGCGGTGTTCGGCCGGCTGGAGGAGGAACTGGACGCGCTGGACGCGGCGGGCATCGCCTTCGAGATCGTGCCCGGCATCACGGCGGCCTCGGCGGCCGTGGCCTGCCTGGGCCGGTCGCTGACCCGGCGCGGGCGCAACGCCTCGCTGCGCATCATCACTGGCCACGACGCCGAAGGCTTCGCCGATCACGACTGGCGTGCGCTGGCCCGGTCCGGCGAGGCGGCGGCGATTTATATGGGGCTGAAGGCCGCCGCCTTCCTGCGCGGGCGCCTCATGATGCACGGCGCCGATGCCGCAACGCCGGTGACGGTTGTCGAGAATGCCTCGCGCCCCGACCAGCGCATCGTCGCCGCCACCCTCGCCGACCTGCCCGAAACGCTCGGCGGGGCCGGCATCGCCGGTCCGGCCGTGCTGCTTTACGGCATCGCGCCGCGCGGGGCGGAAGCAGCCCTCGCAGACCTGGCGGTCGAAGCAGAGGCCGTCTGACATGCCAAGACAGAAGCATCCGCAAGTGGTCACCGCCAACGACCTGTTCGAGGGGGACGTGGTCTATCTGACCGTGGACGGCGGCTGGACGCGCCGGCACGGCGAGGCGGCCGTCGCCGAAACGCCGCACGAGGCCGAGCGGCTTCTGGCGCTCGCCAATGCGCAGCCCGAAAAGATCGTCGGCGCCTATCTGGCCAACGCCGCCATCGGCGAGGACGGCCGGCCCCGGCCGATCCATTTCCGCGAGGCGTTCCGCACGCGCGGACCCTCCAACTATTTCCACGGCAAGCAGGCGGAACAGTGAACCATGTATGCCTATGACGATTTCGACGCCGGGTTCGTGCGCGCGCGCGTCGCCGAGTTCCGCAAGCAGGTGGAGCGACGCATCGACGGCGCGCTGACCGAGGACGAGTTCAAGCCGCTGCGGCTGAAGAACGGGCTCTATCTTCAGCTTCACGCCTATATGCTGCGCGTCGCCATCCCCTACGGCACGCTCAACGCGCGCCAGATGCGGCAACTGGCGATGATCGCCGAGCGCTGGGACAAGGGCTACGGCCATTTCACCACGCGCCAGAACATCCAGTTCAACTGGCCCAGGCTGAAGGACGTGCCGGACATTCTGGATGCGCTCGCCGATGTCGAGATGCACGCGATCCAGACCTCGGGCAACTGCATCAGGAACGTGACCGCCGACCATTTCGCCGGTGCCGCCGCCGACGAGATCGAGGACCCGCGCCCGACCGCCGAACTGCTGCGGCAATGGTCGACCGACCATCCCGAGTTCCAGTACCTGCCGCGCAAGTTCAAGATCGCCATCACGGGCAGCCCCAACGACCGCGCGGTGACCAGGGCGCACGATATCGGCCTGCGCATGGTGCGCAACGAGGCCGGCGAGCCGGGCTATGAGGTGATCGTGGGCGGCGGGCTGGGCCGCACGCCGATGATTGGCAAAACCGTGCGCGATTTCGTGCCCAAGGCCGATCTTCTCCCCTATCTGGAGGCGATCCTGCGGGTCTACAATCTCGCCGGCCGGCGCGACAACAAATACAAGGCGCGCATCAAGATCCTCGTCCACGAGACCGGGACCGAGGAGATCAAGACGATGATCGAGGACGCGTTCGTCGAGCAAAAGGCGCTGTTCCAGGCCCCGCCGCAAGAGCTGGTCGCGCGCATCGAGGCGGCGTTCGCGCCGCCGGCGTTCGACAACACCCAGTCGCTCGCCTTCGAGCGGGCGCAGGCCGACGATCCGGTGTTCGGCGCCTTCGTCGAGACCAACGTGGCCGAGCACAGGAACCCGGCCTACGGCATCGTATCGGTGTCGCTTAAGCCTGTGGGCGGTACGCCGGGCGATGCGAGCGCCGACCAGATGCGCGTTCTGGCAGATCTCGCCGAGCGCTACGGCCATGACGAATTGCGCGTCAGCCACGAGCAGAACATCATCCTTCCCCATGTCCGGAAGGCCGATATCCCCGCCGTGCACGCCGCGCTGAAAAAAGCCGGGCTCGCCACCGCCAATATCGGCCTGATCTCGGACATCATCGCCTGCCCGGGCATGGATTATTGCGCGCTGGCCACGGCCCGCTCGATCCCGATCGCCCAGGAACTCGCCACCCATTTCGACGCGCTCAGGCTCGAACGCGACATCGGCCCGCTGAAGATCAAGATTTCGGGCTGCATCAATGCATGCGGCCATCATCACGTCGGTCACATTGGCATTCTGGGCCTCGACAAGGCCGGCGTCGAGAACTACCAGGTCACGCTGGGCGGCGACGGCACCGAGACGGCGGCGATCGGCGAACGCACCGGTCCGGGCTTTGCCGCCGAGGCTCTGATCCCGGCGATCGAAACCATCATCGACACCTATCTGGGCCTGCGGCAGACGGCCGACGAGACCTTCCTCGACGCCTATCGCCGACTTGGCGCGGGGCCGTTCAAGGACGCGATCTATGACGACCGACACGACAGCGCCCGCGCCGCGTGAGGCGGAGGGCGAGACGCTCGCCCTCCTGCGGGCCGCCCTCGTCGGCGGGCGCTACGGCCGCCTCGCGGCCGTTTCCTCGTTCGGCGCGGAATCGGCGGTGCTCTTGCACCTGATCGCGCGCATCCGCGCGGCAACGCCGGTACTGTTCATCGACACGGGCATGCTGTTCGCCGAAACGCTGCGCTATCGCGACGATCTGGCGTTTCGCCTCGGCCTGACCGACGTGCGCACGGTGCGCCCCGGCCGCGATGCCGTCCGGCGCGGCGACGCCTGGGGGCGGCTGCATCTGACGGACCCCGATGCGTGCTGCGATTTGCGCAAGACGCGCGTGCTCGATGCGGCGCTTGACGGGTTCGACGGCTGGATCACGGGACGCAAGCGGTTTCAGGCGGCGACCCGGCTCGCCATCGCTCCGGTCGAGACCGCGGCCAACGGCAAGACCAAGCTCAACCCGCTGGCGCACTGGTCGCCGGACGCGCTCGCCGATTACGCCGCCCGGTTTGACCTGCCTCAGCACCCGCTGGTCGCCCATGGCTACGCTTCGATCGGCTGCGCGGCGTGCACCTCGCCCGTCGCGGACGGCGAGGACGCGCGCGCCGGACGCTGGCGGGGCCGGGACAAGACCGAGTGCGGCATCCACATCGTCAACGGCGCGATCGTGCGCGGCGCGCCAAATCATGCCTGAGGACACGTCATGCCTGAAGAGATGGACATGATCATCGTCACCGACGCCGGATTTGCGCCCGACGACCGGGCCGAGCGCCTTCTGGCGGGCGCCTATGGCGAGGTCGCGCTGGCCGACCTTGAGGCCGGCCTGCCCACCGACCGGCCGCGCCAGGTCGGCCTCAACCTGCCCAACGACGCCGACCCCGGCCATGTCGCGCCGTTCTTCGATACGGTCGCGGCGATCATCATACCCTTTCCGTCCTTCGCCGACGGGCGCGGCTTTTCGCTGGCCACCCGCTTGCGGCGACTGGGCTTTGCGGGCAGGCTGATCGCCCAGGGCCATGTGATCGCCGACCAGTATGCCCATGCGCGCCGCTGCGGGTTCGACATGGTGGCCATCGATGCGACGCTGGCCGCCCGGCAGCCCGAGGACCAATGGACGGCGCAGGTGCCCCGCATCAATACGACCTACCAGAACCGTTTGCATCAGACAGCCGAAGTCGCCTAACAGGAAACCATGACCATGAACGAGATGACGGCAGTCACCGGGCCGGTGAAACCGGTCGCCCTCAAGGACGGGCAGACCGTGACCCATGTGCGCCACTATACCGACCGGCTGTTCGCCTTCCGGCTGACGCGGCCGCAATCGCTGCGCTTCCGCTCCGGCGAGTTCGTCATGATCGGCCTGCCCGGCGACAATGGCAAGCCGATCCTGCGTGCCTATTCGATCGCCTCGCCCTCCTGGGACGAGGAGTTGGAATTTTATTCGATCAAGGTGCCCGACGGACCGCTGACCTCGCGCTTGCAGAAGATCGCGGTGGGCGACCAGGTGATCCTGAAGACCAAGCCCGTCGGAACGCTGGTCATCGATGCGCTTTTGCCGGGCAAGAGGCTCTACATGCTGGCGACCGGCACCGGCATCGCGCCGTTCGCCTCGCTCGTGCGCGACCCGGAGGTCTATGAGAAGTTCGACCAGGTGATCCTGACCCACACATGCCGCACCAGGGCCGAACTGGCGTACGGCCAGGAACTGATCGACAATCTCGTCAACGACCCGCTGATCGGCGAGATGGTCGAGGGCAAGCTCGTCCACTATCCCACGACCACGCGCGAAGACAGCGCGAGGACGGGGCGCGTCACCGACAAGATCCGCTCGGGCGAACTGTTCGCCGATCTCGGCGTGCCGCCCTGGACCATCGACGAGGACCGGGTGATGATCTGCGGCTCGATGGGGCTGAACCTTGAGATCAAGGAGCTTTGCGAGGCCGCCGGCATGGTCGAAGGCGCCAACAACAGGCCGGGCCACTACGTGCTCGAAAAGGCGTTCGTCGGTGAAACCGAGGCGGCGTAGCGCCCGGCGCCTTCATGGCGAGCCTCGATCCCTTCTGGTCCCGTTGCATGGTGGGCCGTGCCGATATTGCATGGCGCCGGCTCAGCGCGGGCCGGTCGCGCGGCCACCGTCCGTGGCAAGGCGCAGGCCCGACCGCTCCTGCCGGCCGAGGCGGGCAGGGGGGGCTTCCGAATCGGGAAGGCGGATCTCGAAATGGGTGCCCACGGCCCGGTCCTCGCGCAACTCCAGCGTTCCGCCATGGGCGGCCACCAGTTCGTGGGCGATGGCAAGGCCCAGGCCGGTGCCGCCCCCGCGGCTCGAACCCGAAAAGGGCGCAAACAGATGCTCGCGCGCCTTGGCCGGCAGTCCCGGACCGGTATCCTCGATCGAAACGATCGTGCTCGATCCCATTCGCCCGGCGGAGATCGTCACCCGTTTGACGGTCGCCGGATCGTCGTCCCCGCGCAGCGCCTGGACCGCGTTGCGGGTGAGATTCATCAGAACACGAAACAACTGCTCTGGGTCGGCGTCGATCTCAAGATCGTCGGGCACGGCGCTGCCGAAAACGATCTCGCCGGCGGGCTGAAGGCCCAGCAGATCCTCGACATCGGCGACGATGCGCGCAAGGCGGACACGGCGGCGCACCGGCGCCTTCTCCTGGGCCTTGCCGTAGGACAGAACGTCGGACGTATAGGCCGTCGCCCGGTCGAGCGCACGTATCAGCTTGGGCGCAAAGCGCTGCACCGCCGGATCGTCCGTCTCGGCCAGCCGATCGCCAAGAAGCTGGGCCGAGGCGAGGATGTTGCGCATGTCGTGGTTGATCTTGGAGACCGCAAGGCCCAGGTCGGCCAGCCGCTTCTGGCTGCGCAGGGTCGACTGGAGCCGCATCTGCATGCCGGCCAGTTCGCGCTCGGCAAGGCCCAGCTCGTCCGAGCGCTTCTCCGGCACGATGACCGCGTTCGGATCGGCCGGATCGGCGGCAAAGCGCAGCATCGACCGCGTCATGCGCAGGATCGGGCGGATCATGATCCGGTTGATGGCAAGAAACACCAGCGTCGCGCTGATCAGCGCGATGATCAGCGACAGGATCGCAATGTTGCGGGCGTAGGTCAGCATCGCCATGCGCAGGGACCCGTCGTCCATTACCAATTCGATCCGCCCCGCGCTGTCGCCGATCGGCCCGGTGACGCGCAGCGTCTGGTCGCCGCCGGCGAACAAGGTGGCGAACGCATCGCGGATCGCGCCCAGGGGCGAGAAATCGACGACATCCACATGCTGGTCGACGGCCACCGGCATGTCGCTGACCACGAGCAGTTGCGACCGGCCTTCCATGCGCAGCGCGATCGTCCTGGCGCCGATCGCCATCAGCACGTCGTCCTGCACCGATTGCGGCAGTTCGGCCGTTTCCTCTGCGGTGATCAGCACGCTCGCCGCGGCCGCCGTGTTCAGGCGCTGTTCGAGCCAGCTCATGCGGAAGTTGGCGACCGATGGCACGAAGATCAGCACCTCGGCGATCATCACGAACAAGATGGTCAGCCACAAGAGCTTGGCCGAAAGCCGCCGGCGCGGCTGCGCCGCGCCGGACGGAGCCGGCTCACCGATCTGCGTTCGCGCCGTCTCGTTCATGGCCGTCATGATAGAGCGTTTGCGGCCGGGCCGCCACGGCTGGCGGTCAACATTGTCAATCCGTGCGCCCCGGTTCATGTCCGCCTATCCGAAACGGCGCAGGAACCCCACGATCCGGCGCACGGACGGCTTGCGCGTCACCGGGGCGGCGAAGCTGGTCGCCGCGCGCTTGGTGATCTCGGTCATGGTCGGGTAGGGCGCGATGAAGCCGCGCAGGTCGCCCGCCTTCATCTTCCTGGAGATCGCCAGCGCGAACATGTTGATCATCTCGCCCGCATTGGCGCCGGCGATCGAGGCGCCAAGGATCCGCCCCTTCCTGTCGGTGATCATCTTGACCAGGCCGTCGGTCCTGCGTTCGGTCTGCGCGCGGTCGTTTTCGGCATAGGGCCAGCGCAGGACCGTGATGTCGCCCTTTCTGTGCCTGGCCTCGTCCTCGGTCAGGCCGACATGGGCCAGTTCCGGATCGGTGTAGGTCGCCCAGGGGATCAGGTGGTTTTTCGGCTTGCCGGCCACGCGGAACAGGATCGACTGCACGACCAGCCCGGCATGGTAGCCGGCCACATGGGTGAATTGCGGCCCGCCGGCGACGTCGCCGATGGCGTAGGCGCGCCTGTTGGTGGTGCGCAGCGCGTCGGTCACCTCGATGCCCTTCCTGCCGTGGGCGATGCCGGCCGCATCGAGGCCCAGACCGTCGACATTGGGCGCCCGGCCCGTGGCGATCAGAATGTGCGTGCCGTCGATATGGGATCGCGCACCGTCATGCTCGACCGTCACCCGCACGCCCGTCTTGCCCCTCGGCTCGACCGAGACGACCTTGGTGTCCTCGCGGATGTCGACGCCATCGGCGCGCACCTTGTCGATCACGATCGTCGCCAGTTCCGGATCGTCCTTGCCCATGGCCTTGAGCGCTTCGACGACGCTCACCTGCGAACCCAGCCGCCGGTGCGCCTGTGCCATCTCCATCCCGATCGGCCCGCCGCCGACCACGATCAGGTGGCCTGGCCGCCGGGTCTGGTCGAACAGGGTCTCGTTGGTCAGGTAGGGCACCTGGTCGAGGCCCGGGATCGGCGGCACGAAGGCGCGGCTGCCGGTCGCGATCACGAAGCGCCGCGCCTTGATGGTGTAATCGCCGGCGACGACGGTCTTTGCGTCCGAAAACGCGCCGCGCGCCTGGATGACCTTGACGCCCAACGCGGTGAAGCGCTCGACGGAATCGTTGGGCGCGATCGTCGCGATCACATCGTGGACATGGGCGTGCACGCGGCCGAAATTGACCTCCGGCTCGACTGCCTTGACGCCGAACCTGTCGGCGTGGCGCATGGTCTGCGCGGCCTTGGCCGCGGCGATCATCGCCGTGGAGGGGACGCAGCCATAGTTGAGGCAGTCGCCGCCCCTCTTGCCCGCTTCGATAAGCACCACGGACACGCCGAAAGCGGCGGCCGCGGCGGCCACGGTCAGCCCGCCCGAGCCCGCCCCGATAACGCAGATATCCGGTGTCAGCACCTCGCTCATGGTCGTTTTCCCCTGATGGCGGTTCGTTCGGAATGGATCGGCGCCCGGCCGACGGCTCAGCTTGCGGAAACCGCCTTGCGGGCGCGCCACTTCCTGATCGCCAGCGGAATCGCCGCGACCACCGCCAGCGCGACGAAGGCAAGCGTGATTTCGGTCGTGATCAGGTCGCCCACCGAGGCGCTGGTGCCGGCCGCTTCCGCCGCGTCCAGCACCGAGCCGATGCCCCGGCCCAGATAGGTATAGGCGAACACGCCCGGCAGGATACCGATAAAGGTCGCCACGATATAGGCGCGCAGGGACACGTTGAACAGGGCGGGGGCGATGTTCATGACGAAGAACGGAAAGACGGGCGCGATGCGCAGAACCAGCAGATAGCTGAACGCGTCCTCCTCGAAACCGTCGGCCAGCTTCTTGACGCGGCCGCCGACACGCGCGCGCAGGAAATCGCCGAACGCGGAGCGGGCGACGAGAAATATCGCCGTGGCGCCGGCCGTCGCGCCGACCGCGACGACAAGGCTCCCCGTCAGCCAGCCGAACAGGAAGCCGGCGAAGATGGTCAGGATCGAGGCGGCCGGAAAGGAAAAGGCGACGGCGGTGGCGTAGATCGCGGTAAAGCCGAGGGTCGACAGCCAGCGGTTGGCCTCGACGAATGCGGTCAGCCCGTCACGGCTCTCGGCCAGGAAGCCGAGCGTGAAGAAACGCTGCCATCCCATCAGATAGGCAAACCCAAGTCCCGCCGCGATGGCGATCACCGGCGCGAAGCGCTTGGCGGTGGACCTAAGATCGCCTTGCTTCGGCGTGTCGCTGGGCTTGGTCATGGTCGGGTTCGATGTATCAGTCATCGGTGGCGCTTCCAATGCGGACGAAATGTGCGAGATGGCCGGTGTGGCGCTCCTCACATGACGGGGCGGGCGGTCAACAACAACTCACATCGGGGTGACACGACAAGCCGTGAACCGGGCGGGCGGCCCGTTCACGCCGGCGTGAGGCGAAGGTGCTTCGGGCGGGCTTCTCCGGAATTGACTTTCCCGCCCGCTTCGCACATAAGCCGGCGCACGTTTGGGCACGCGCGTCCGGCGCGCTGTCGCCGTTGTTCCGCCAATGGCCCATGGCCCTATACAGTTGAACGAGAAGGCCGCTTGCCGCGGCGGATGATCCCATGACCAAACGCACCTACCAACCCTCGCGCCTGGTTCGCAAACGCCGCCACGGCTTCCGCGCCCGCATGGCGACCGCCGGCGGCCGCAAGGTTCTGGCCCGGCGTCGTGCCAAGGGCCGCAAGAAGCTGTCGGCCTGAACGGGACGAGCGCCGGGCGCGGCGCGGTCTCGCCCGCCATGGCGTCCGGCGCGCCTGGGGCCCGCGCCATGCTGCGCAAGCGCGCCGATTTCCTGGCCGCGCGCCGGGGCATTCGCGTCGGCGGGCGCATGGTTCGGCTCGAAATGCGCAGGCGCGAGCCCGGAGAGGCGGGCGAGCCGCCGCGTGTGGGCTATACGGTCACGCGCAAGATCGGCGGCGCCGTGCAGCGCAACCGCGCCAAGCGGCGGCTGCGCGAGGCGGTGCGGCTGGCCGCCGCGCGTGACATGCGGCCACGACATGACTATGTCATCATTTCCAAGCCGGATGTGTTGACTGCCCCGTTCAGCGCATTATGCGAGGATCTGTGCCAGGCGATTGCCCGGGCCCATGGCAAGGGCGCGCGCACGGGCCTCGAACGGACAACCGGACACGAAGACCAAGCGAGCCCGAAGCGGAGCCATGCACAATAACAACCGCAACCTGTTCCTGACCATCGCCCTTTCGGTGCTGATCCTGACGCTTTGGCAGATCTTCTATGTCAATCCGCAGATCGAGGCCGAACGCGCGGCGCAGCAGCAGGCCCAGGCCGGCATGCAGGTCGAGGCGCAGGCCGGGACCGGCAGCGCCGATACGTCCGCTCAAGCAACGGCCGGCGCAGACATCCCCCAGGCGACCGTATCGGGCGCGGCTCCGGCTGCCGGAGCGGTGGCCGCGGGCGGCACCGACCGCGAAACGGCGGTCGCCTCGACCGGGCGCCGCGTTTCGATCGAAACGCCGACGCTGACCGGCTCGATCAATCTGACCGGCGCCCGCTTCGACGATTTGTCCCTGAAGAACTATCATGTGGAGGTCGACGACGCCTCCCCCATCGTCGGCCTCCTGTCGCCGGTGACCGCGCCCGATCCCTATTTCGCCGAGTTCGGCTATACCGGCCTTGAAGGCGTTCCCGGCCCGGACGCCGAATGGCAGGTGGACGGCAACGCCGTGCTGACGCCCGACTCGCCAGTCACGCTGACCTATTCGGCGCCGGGCGGGCTCGAATTCTCGCGCCGGATCGCGGTCGACGAGAGCTATATGTTCACCATCACCGACCGGATCGCCAACAATGGCGCGGGTGCGGTGGCGCTTCAGAATTACGGGCGCACGACGCGCTACACGATTCCGGCGACACCGCCGATCTTCATCCTGCACGAGGGCATGATCGGCGTCACCGGTGAGGAGGGGCTGACCGAGCTGACCTTCGGCGAGATGCGCGACGACGGGCAGGTCGCGCCCGGCAAGTCGAACGATGGATGGCTCGGCATCACGGACAAGTACTGGGCCACCGCGCTGATCCCGCGCGACGCTTCGTTCCAGCCGCGCTACTCCTACTTCACCGACGGCGCGTCGCGCTATCAGGCCGACTTCCTTTCGGACGCGGTCACCATCAATGCGGGCCAGGCGGCGACCATCGAGAACCTGTTCTTCGCCGGCGCCAAGAAGACGCGCATCATCGACGCCTATGAGGTCGATCGCCAAATCCGCCAGTTCGAACTGATGATCGACTGGGGCTGGTTCCACTTCATCACCAAGCCGCTGTTCCATCTGCTCTACTGGCTCAATTCCGTGTTCGGCAATTTCGGCGTGGCGATCATCCTGGCCACCGTGCTGATCAAGCTCGCCTTCTTCCCGCTCGCCAACAAGTCCTACGCCTCCATGGCGCGCATGAAGGTCGTCCAGCCCAGAATGCAGGAGATCAAGGAGCGTTACGGCGACGACCGCGAGAAGATGCAAAAGGCGATGATGGAACTCTACAAGAAAGAGAAGATCAATCCGATCGCCGGTTGCTGGCCCGTCTTGATCCAGATCCCGGTCTTCTTTGCGCTCTACAAGGTGCTCTACGTGACGATCGAAATGCGGCACGCGCCCTTCTTCGGCTGGGTGCGGGATCTGTCGGCGCCCGATCCGACCTCGATCTTCAACCTGTTCGGCCTGCTGCCGTTCGATCCGGGCGCGGCGCCGCTGCTCGGCCCGCTGCTCATGGTCGGCGTGTGGCCGCTGCTGATGGGCGCGACCATGTTCGTGCAGATGCAGATGAACCCGCCGCCGCCCGATCCGACGACCGCCATGGTCTTCAAATGGATGCCGGTCGTCTTCACCTTCATGCTGGCGACGTTCCCGGCGGGCCTTGTCATCTACTGGGCGTGGAACAACTTCCTGTCGATCCTCCAGCAGGGCGTGATCATGCGCCGCCACGGCGCCAAGATCGAGCTTTGGGACAATCTCAAGGGCATGTTCGGCGGCAAGTCCAACCAGCCGGCCGAATAGCGCCCGACCGGCGGCAATCAAGGAGAAGGGTCCGATGAACGATTGAGCTCCGATCCACGGCCCAGGCCGGGTGGATCCTCGTCAACCGAACCAGCCACCCAATTCGGAGTTCAGCCATGCACGGCCCTCACCCCTCCAAACCCTATCCGCTCGACGGCTATACGCGGGCGGTTTTCCTGAAAAACTTCATCACGCGCCCGAACATCGAGGTGGGTGACTACACCTATTATGACGATGCGAGCGGCGCGGAGCGTTTCGAGGAACGCAATGTGCTGCACCATTTCGATTTTTATGGCGACAGGCTGGTCATCGGCCGCTTCTGCGCGCTCGCCACCGGCACCACCTTCTTCATGAACGGCGCCAACCACGCCATGGGCGGCTTTTCCACCTATCCGTTCAACCTTTTCGGCGGCGGATGGGAGCAGGGCTTCGACGACAAGACCTGGATCGATGCCGGCCGCGGCGACACGATCGTCGGTAACGATGTCTGGATCGGCAATGGCGCGCTGATCATGCCGGGCGTGACGATCGGCGACGGCGCCATCGTCGCGGCGCGGTCCGTCGTCGCCTCCGACGTGCCGGCCTATGCCGTCGTCGCCGGCAATCCGGCGAAATCGGTGCGTATGCGGTTCGACGGCCAAACCGTCGACGCGCTTTTGCGGATCGCCTGGTGGGACTGGCCCGCCGAAAAGATCGCGCGGGGCCTTGATGCCATTCGCGGCGGCGATCTTGATGCGCTGAAGGCGATCGCCGATAAGCGGCCATGACCGATATTGCGGACCCGCCACCCGATGCCGCGTCGCCCGTCCGGGCGGCGCTCAAGGCCACCGGCGCCTGGACGTTCGTGCGCGGCGTGCCGTCGATGGACTATCTGCCGCCCGAAGGCCCGCCCGAGATCGCCTTCGCCGGCCGCTCCAATGTCGGCAAGTCCTCGCTGATCAACGCGCTGACCGGCAGGAACGGGCTGGCGCGGACCTCGAACACGCCGGGGCGCACGCAGGAACTGAACTTCTTTGTCCCCGACGGGTTCTCGGGCGCGATGGACGACCTGCCGCCGCTGGCGATCGTCGACATGCCCGGCTATGGCTACGCCAGGGCGCCAAGGGAGACCGTCGAGCGCTGGACGGACCTTGTGTTCGACTATCTGCGCGGCCGCACCACGCTCAAGCGCGTCTTCGTGCTGGTCGATGCGCGCCACGGCATCAAGAGGAACGACGAGGAGGGGTTGGACCTGCTCGACCGGGCGGCCGTCTCCTACCAGATCGTGCTGACCAAGGCCGACAAGATCAAGCCGCCCGAGGTCGTCCGCCTCGTCGAGCGGACGGCGCGGGCGATCGGCAGGCGTCCGGCGGCCTTTCCGGGCGTCGTCGCGACCTCTTCTCAGAAGGGGCGGGGCCTTGACGAACTGCGCCGCGCCATCGTCCATGCCGTGGCGGCATGAGGGCGGGGCCGTTCCCTGCCATAGGCGCCTTCGCCCACAATCAATCGTCCGGACGGCTGGAATTCCCGGCCGTCACCGACTATCTGCTTCGAAAACGGGGTGCGTCCGGTCGTTCGAGCGCCCGTCAAGACATGCGCGCATCTGAACTGGAAGACTATGAAGGCCGATTTCTACGAGACATTGGGCGTATCCCGCGATGCCGACGACAAGGCGCTCAAGAGCGCCTACCGCAAGCTGGCGATGCGATTTCATCCCGACCGGAATCCGGGCGATTCCGCCGCCGAGCAGAAGTTCAAGGAAGCCAACGAAGCCTATGAGACGCTGAAGGACCCGCAGAAGCGGGCCGCCTACGACCGTTTCGGCCACGCCGCCTTCGAAAATGGCGGCATGGGCGGCGGCGGCTTCGGCGGCGCGGGCGCTGCGGGCTTTGCCGATATCTTCGAGGACATTTTCGGCGAAATGATGGGCGGCGGCCGCGCGCGGCGCGGTTCGGGCGGGCGCGAGCGGGGCGCCGACCTGCGCTACAATCTGGAGATCACGCTGGAGGAGGCGTTCGCCGGCAAGACCGCGCAGATCCGCGTGCCGACCTCGGCCACCTGCGAAACCTGTTCGGGTTCGGGCGCAAGGCCCGGCACCAGCCCGGCGACCTGCGGCACCTGCAACGGCGCCGGCCGCGTGCGTGCCGCCCAGGGGTTCTTTTCGATCGAACGGACCTGCCCGGCCTGCAACGGCCGGGGCGAGCAGATCACCGATCCGTGCGAGACCTGTCGCGGACAGGGGCGCGTCACCCAGGAACGCGCGCTGTCGGTCAACATTCCCGCCGGCATCGAGGACGGCACGCGCATCCGCCTTGCCGGCGAGGGCGAGGCCGGCTTCCGCAGCGGGCCCGCCGGCGACCTCTACATCTTCATCTCGGTGACGCCGCATGAGTTCTTCCAGCGCGATGGCGCCGATCTTTACTGCAAGGTGCCGATTTCGATGACCGCCGCGGCCCTTGGCGGCCAGTTCGAGGTCGGAACGCTCGATGGCGGCCAGACCAGGGTCAAGGTGCCCGACGGCGCCCAGTCGGGCAAGCAGTTTCGCTTGCGCGGCAAGGGTATGCCGGTCATGCGCCAGGCGACGATGGGGGACCTCTATATCCAGATCGCCGTCGAAACGCCGCAGAACCTGTCCAAGCGCCAGCGTGAACTGCTGGACGAGTTCGAGCAGATCTCGGCCAAGGAAAACAGCCCGCAATCGAACGGCTTTTTCAACCGTATGAAGGACTTCTTCGATCTTGGCGACTGACCGGCGCAACGAGGGCGGCGCCGAACCGGGCGCGCCTTCGGGCGCCAAGCCCGTACCGTCGTCGGTCTGGAGCGAGCGCCTGCGCTTTCTCGGCGCGATGATCCGCTCGCCGCGCGGCGTCGGCTCCATCGTGCCGACCGGCCGTCCGGTCTCGCAACTGATTGCCAGCCACGTCAACGCCGCCTCGCACCTTCCGGTCCTTGAACTGGGGCCGGGCACAGGGCCGGTGACGCGCGAGATCCTGGCGCGGGGCGTTGCGCCCTCCCGGCTGCATCTGGTCGAGTATTCGGCCGACCTTCACGCCCACCTCAGACACACCTTCCCCGACGTGAATGTCATCCACGGCAACGCGTTCGATCTCGATGGCGCGTTCGCCGGGCGCGGTCCCATGCAGTTCGACTGCGTCATCTCCGGCATTCCGCTGCTCAATTTCGGCCATGCCGAGCGAAACGCGCTTCTGGAGGATGCGCTCGCGCGCGTGCCGCCGGGGCGTCCGATGGTGCAGATCACCTATGGTCCGCGTCCGCCCGTCGTGCCCGATGACCCTGCCATCGCCTATCAGGGGTCGCGCCGCATCATGCGCAACGTGCCGCCCGCCAGCGTCTGGCTCTATTCAAGACCCGATTGATTGTCCTATAGCCCTGCGCTTGAGTGCGCGGTGCCACCGCCGCC
>NZ_CFIFWG010000066.1:0-14894 GCF_984466335.1 Roseitalea sp.
GTCTGGGTGACCAATGTCGAGAGCACCTATTACATCATCGGCACGGCCGCCGGCCCGCACCCCTACCCCGAGATGGTGCGCGACTTCCAGTCGGTGATCGGCCGGGAGGCCAGGGAACAGATCATGGCGGCCGAGGGGCGGCTGCCGGACATGCTGGTGGCGGCCGTCGGCGGCGGCTCGAACGCGATCGGCCTGTTCCATCCGTTCCTCGACGACAAGCAGGTGCGGATGGTCGGCGTCGAGGCGGGCGGCAAGGGGCTGGTGACCGATGCCCATTGCGCCTCACTGACGGCGGGCTCGCCGGGCGTGCTGCACGGCAACCGCACCTATCTTCTCCAGGACGGCGACGGGCAGATCGAGGAAGGCCACTCGATCTCCGCCGGCCTCGACTATCCCGGCATCGGCCCGGAACATTCCTGGCTGAAGGACACCGGCCGCGTCGACTATGTGCCCGTCACCGATGGCGAGGCGCTCGATGCGTTCCAGCTTCTGTGCCGGACCGAGGGGATCATTCCGGCGCTGGAGCCCAGCCACGCGCTCGCCGAAGTGGTCAAGCGCGCGCCCGAAATGGGCAAGGAGCAGATCGTCGTCATGAATCTGTGCGGCCGCGGCGACAAGGATGTCTTCGCCGTCGGCAAGGCGCTCGGCGTCGCGCTATGAATCGGCCTTGAGACCGGATAGGCTGGCGCCATGAACATCATGGTCACCGAGATCTATGACGCGCTGATGAGCGCGAACGCCGACGAGGACAAGGCGCGCCGCGCCGCCGAAGTGCTGGCGACGTCGGACGCCGAGCGCAAGCAGCAATTTGCCGAGTTGCGCGAAGACAACCAGAAGATGCGCACCGAAATGGCTGCATTTCGGGGTGAGTTGAAAGCCGAAATGGAGGCGCTCCGGGGCGAGTTGCGCGGCGAGATCTCGGCACTGGACACCAAGATGACCGGGATTGAAGGCGCGCTGAACACCGCAATGTCGGACCTGGGCAACAGCCTGCGCGGCGAGATGTCCGCATTGAACGCCAAGGTGACCGGGATTGAAGGCGCGCTGCGCACAGAAATGGCCGCGTTGCGGGGGGAGCTGAAGCTGATCAAATGGATGATGGGCGCATTGATCGCGCTCATTGCGGCCGTCTTTGCCCGTACATTGTTTCTTTGAGCGCGAAGCGGGGACAGGAGGACGGCAGATGTCCGATTGCGGCCGGCCTGCCTGACATGTAAAGGCCCAGCACCATGACCGATTTCTTCGATCTCAAGGCCGTTCTCGTCAACCGCACGCCGAGGCTGGCCGCGCATGGGCCGGGCCACGCCGATGCCGGCCGCGCGCGTTTCGATCACCCGGAGGTGCCGTCTTGAGCGCGATCACCATCTATCACAACCCCGCCTGCGGCACCTCGCGCAACACGCTGGCGATGATCCGCGCCTCGGGCGAGGAGCCCGAAGTGATCGAATATCTGAAAACGCCGCCGGGCCGCGACAGGCTTGTGGAACTGATCGCCGCGACCGGCCTGCCGGTACGCAAGGTCCTGCGCAGGAAAGGCACGCCCTATGATGCGTTGGGGCTCGACGATCCCAAATGGAGCGACGACCAACTGATCGATTTCATGGTGGAGCACCCGATCCTGATGAACCGGCCGATCGTCGTTGCGCCGCTTGGCACCGTGCTGGCCCGGCCGTCCGAGACGGTGCTCGATGTTCTGCCGGACGCCGGCAGGGCCGGCGCTTTCGTCAAGGAAGACGGCGAGATGGTGCCGGTGCGCGCCAGGCAGGGCCAACGATGACCGCCAGCCGATTCGATGCGCTGTTCGCGCGGCTCGTGGACGAGGGCCGCCCGGCGCTCGTCACCTACTTCATGGGCGGCGACCCGGACCATGACACGGCGCTCGCCATCATGAAGGCGCTGCCCGGGGCGGGCGCCGACATCATCGAACTGGGCATGCCCTTTTCCGATCCGATGGCCGACGGGCCGGCGATCCAGATGGCCGGGCAAAGAGCCCTGAAGGGCGGGCAGACGCTGGCCGGGACGATCGCCATGGCGCGCGCCTTCCGCCAGTGCGACGCCGATACGCCCATCGTCCTGATGGGCTATTACAACCCGATCTACATCTATGGCGTCGCGCGGTTCCTGGCCGATGCGAAGGTTGCCGGAATCGACGGGCTGATCGTCGTCGACCTGCCGCCGGAAATGGACGGCGAACTGTGCCTGCCGGCGCTCGATGCCGGCGTCAGCTTCATCCGCCTGGCGACGCCGACCACCGACGACAGGCGACTGCCCGCCGTCCTCGCCAACACATCGGGCTTTGTCTACTATGTGTCGATGACCGGCATCACCGGCTCGGCCATCGCCGACACGGGCGCGGTCGCCGCCGCGGTCAAGCGCATCAAGGGCCATACGCCGCTTCCCGTGTGCGTCGGCTTCGGCGTCAAGACCGCCGAACAGGCCGCGCTGATCGGCCGCGACGCGGACGGCGTGGTGGTCGGCACCGCCATCGTCAACGCCATTGCCGGATCGCTGGACGCCCAGGGCCGCGCGACCGCCGATACGGTCGCCGCGGTCGCGACGCTGGTGCGCGGCCTTGCCGCGGGCGTGCGTTCGGCCCGCCTTGAAGCGGCCGAATAGATCGGCCACATCCGGGCGCAAAGGAGTTCGCCGTGAACTGGATCACCAACTATGTGCGCCCCCGCCTCAACTCCATGCTGGGGCGCCGCGAAACGCCCGAGAACCTGTGGATCAAATGTCCGGAGACGGGCGAGATGGTCTTTCACGCCGATGTCGAGGAGAACCAGTGGGTGATCCCCGCCTCGGGCCACCACATGAAGATTTCGGCACGCGAGCGCCTGGGGCATTTCTACGATGAGGGGGCCTTCGAGGAACTGCCCAACCCCGAGGTGGCGCAGGATCCGCTCAAGTTCCGCGACCAGAAGAAATATGCCGACCGGCTGCGCGAGAACCGGCTCAAGACCGGCCTTGAGGATTCGATCGTCAACGCCACGGGCACGCTGGAAGGCATGCGGATCGTCACCACCGTGCACGATTTCGCCTTCATGGGCGGTTCGCTCGGCATGGCGGCCGGCGAAGCGATCATCCGTGGTTTCGAGACGGCCATAGACAAGAAATGCCCGATGGTGCTGTTTGCGGCGTCCGGCGGCGCGCGCATGCAGGAAGGCATCCTGTCATTGATGCAACTGCCGCGCACGACCGTCGCGGTCGAGATGCTCAAGGAGGCGGGCCTGCCCTATATCGTGGTTCTGACCAACCCGACCACGGGGGGCGTGTCGGCCTCCTACGCCATGCTCGGCGACATCCATATCGCCGAACCGGGCGCCGTGATCGGCTTTGCCGGCGCGCGCGTCATCGAGCAGACCATCCGCGAGAAGCTGCCCGAAGGCTTCCAGCGCGCCGAATATCTGCTCGACCACGGCATGGTCGACATGGTGGTGCCGCGGCCGGAACTGCGGCCGACCGTCGCGCGCCTGCTGCGGATGCTGACCGGGCAGGATGCGTCGGTCGAGAACGGGCCCGCCGAGCCGATGGTGATCGAGCCGCCCGAAACGGCCCCGCGGCCCGAAGCCGAGGCCGCACCCGCCGAACCGGCGGAAGCCGAGGCGGCCGCTTCCGCGCCGGCCGACATGGCACGCAAATCCTCTTCCGGCTTCTGACGGAGCACGGACCGTGACCCAGCATGATTCAAACCCGCCGGCGGCGGGAGCCGACTTCATGGCGCCCGACCGGGCAAGCCGCGCCATCGACGCGCTGATGGCGCTGCACCCCGCAGGTTTCGATCTGACGCTCGAACGCGTGCGCCGCCTGCTTGCCGCGCTCGGCGACCCGCACGCGGCGTTGCCGCCGACCATCCATATCGCCGGAACGAACGGCAAGGGTTCCTGCGCCGCTTTCTGCCGGGCGCTTCTGGAAGCGGGCGGCCACCGCACCCACGTGCACACCTCGCCCCACCTGGTGCGCTGGCACGAACGCTTCCGCATCGCCGGTGCGCTCGTCGACGACGCCGTGCTGGCCGGGGCGGTCGCGCGCGTGGCCGCCGCCAATGACGGCGCCAAGATCACCGTGTTCGAGATCCTGACGGCGGTCATGTTCGTCCTTTTCAGCGAGAACGAGGCGGACGCGGCGGTCATCGAAGTGGGCCTTGGCGGCCGCGCCGACGCGACCAACGTGATCGAGCGGCCCGCCGTCAGCGTCATCATGCCGATCGGTCTCGACCATCAGGCCCATCTCGGCGACACGGTCGGCCTGATCGCCGGCGAGAAGGCAGGCATCATGAAGCCGGGCGTTCCGGTGGTCATCGCCGCCCAGCCCTATGCGGAGGCGCGGGAGGTCCTGGCGGCGCGCGCCGAAGCGCACGGCTGCCCCGCGCGTCTCTATGGCGAGCACTTCATCGCCTTCGAGGAACATGGCCGCTTCGTCTTCCAGGACACCGAGGGCCTTTTGGACCTGCCGCTGCCCGCGCTGCGCGGCCGGCACCAGCTCGCCAATGCGGCTGTGGCGATCGCGGCGCTGCGCGCCGGCGGGTTCGTCATTACCGAAGCGGGCGCCGAGCGGGCGATGCAGGCGGTCGACTGGCCGGCGCGCATGCAGCGGCTTGCAAACGGCCATTTGACGGACATCGCCCCGCAGGGCGCCGAGATATGGCTCGACGGCGGACACAATCCGGACGGGGCGGCCATGGCCGCCGAATTCCTCGCCGCGCGCGAGGAAGAGGTCGAACGGCCCCTGTTCATGATCACGGGGATGCTCGAAGCAAAGGACGCGGCGGGGTATCTGCGCGTGTTCGAGGGGCTGGTCCGGCACGTCTTCACCGTGCCGGTGCCCGACAGCGAGGCCGGCCGCGATCCTGGCATGCTCGCGGGCCAGGCGCGCGAAGCGGGACTTTCGGCGGAACCGATGGACGATGTGGCGTCGGCCCTGCGCCTTATCGCCGAAAGCTGGAACGGGCTCGAACGGCCTCCGCGCATCCTGATCGGCGGCTCGCTCTATCTTGCCGGCGCCGTTCTGCGCGAGAACGGCACGCCACCCGCCTAGAGCGGTTTGTCATCAAGGACACCGTGACGGCTGTCCTTTCCGGAAATCGGTTTGACCAAAGGGGAGCTGGGCTGTAATCGATAATTGAACTGTTGGGGTGCCCGTACGGGCTGAGATGCGGCGACGCAAACCCATTGAACCTGAACCGGTTAGGACCGGCGTAGGAAACAGCACATGGACGCCCATATCCACATCGCTTTTGCCTGCATGCCCGGCCTGGTCCGCACCAGAGGGGTATGCGCATGGTGGCCAACGCACTGACGATGGCCGGCCCGGATTCGGGCGGCCTGATCACCTATGACGCAGCCAGTTTGCGCTTTGGCGGATTTCGCTTCGATGGCGCATCCGACCCCCCGCCAGCCACCACCTTCACCGCGCCGTCTGCGATAGCGCCCGGCGATTTCCTGCCCCGGCCAACGGGCCGTGCTGGCGCGCCGGTCGGGCCTGGCATGCGGCCGAACGGCTTTCGCGACATTGGAACGGGAAGA
Source organism: Roseitalea sp. (assembly GCF_984466335.1). Taxonomy (NCBI): domain Bacteria; kingdom Pseudomonadati; phylum Pseudomonadota; class Alphaproteobacteria; order Hyphomicrobiales; family Ahrensiaceae; genus Roseitalea; species Roseitalea sp. The sequence goes on from NZ_CFIFWG010000066.1 coordinate 5,523, forward strand.
CCAGGCTTCCCGCTCCTGGAGACGGATCCACGAGATTAAGGAGAACTTTCGTGAAACATCTGCTGACTGCCGCCGGCCTCCTGCTGGCGACGCCCGCCATGGCGCAGGACAAGGTGACCCTGCTGCTGGACTGGTTCATCAACCCTGACCATGGTCCGATCATCGTGGCGGAGGAGTTGGGCTATTTCAGCGATCAGGGCCTTGAGGTGGAAATCATCCCGCCCGCCGATCCGTCCGCGCCACCGAAACTGGTGGCGGCGGGTCAGGGCGACATCGCCATAAGCTACCAGCCAAGCCAGCATTTGCAGGTGGCCGAGGGCCTGCCGCTTATCCGGGTCGGCACGCTGATCGCGACACCGCTCAATTGCCTGTTGGTGGTCAAGGATGGCCCGATTCAGGAGATCAGCCAGCTGAAAGGCGGCAGGATCGGCTTCTCGGTCGCCGGGATCGAAGAGGCCGTCCTGACGGCGATGCTGGACCGGCACGGGGTTGGCCTTGATGAGGTGGAGATGGTGAACGTCAACTTCTCGCTTTCGCCTTCGTTGATGTCGGGCCAGGTGGATGCGGTGATCGGCGCCTACCGGAATTTCGAACTGAACCAGATGGAAATCGAAGGTGTCGAAGGCCGCTGCTTCTATGTCGAGGAAGAGGGCGTGCCGACCTATGACGAACTGATCTATGTCACCAATCCCGACCGCATGGACAAGGATCAGATCCGGCGCTTCCTGCGCGCCACGGAACTGGCCACCCAGTATATCGTGAACAACCCCGACAAAAGCTGGGAGCTGTTCAAGAATTATGCACCGGAACTCGATGACGCGCTGAACGCCAAGGCCTGGGTCGACACACTGCCGCGCTTTGCCTTGCGGCCCGAGGCGCTGGACGAAGGCCGTTATGCGCGCTTTGAGCGGTTTCTGGCCGACAGCGGCCTGATCGAAGGCACACGGCCCGTGTCCATGCTCGCCGTCGATCTGGGAGCGGAAGAATGAGTTTCGGTGCGACCTTCACCGCCTGGCGGGACATGACACCCCAATGGTCTGCCTATGCCAAGCACCGCTTCGTACGGGGGCTGGGCGACGGCAGCCTGCCCCGCGCGGCGTTCGTGCACTATCTGCGCCAGGATTACGTCTTCCTGATCCATTTTTCGCGCGCCTGGGCGCTGGCGGTCACCAAGGCCGACACGGTCGAGGAGATGCGGCTTGCGGCGGGCACGGTCAACGGGCTGATCAACGGGGAGATTGCATTGCACATCAAGACCTGCGCCAAAGCGGGTATTGATGAGGCAGATCTGTTTGCCACCGAAGAGCGGCCGGAAAATCTTGCCTACACGCGCTATGTGCTCGATGCCGGCCATTCCGGCGACCTGCTGGATCTGCTGGCGGCACTGGCGCCTTGCGTGATGGGCTATGGCGAGATCGGGGCGGCATTGGCTGCCTCGTCACGCTCGGATACCTATGCCGGCTGGATCGCGACCTATGCCGGCGACGACTATCAGCAGGTATGTCGCGATGTGGGCGCATTGCTTGACGGTGCGGTAGCGCGACGTCTGGGCGATGATCCGCAAACCAGTCCCCGCTGGGCGGCGCTGCACAAACGGTTCGCCACGGCGACAAGGCTGGAAGTGGGCTTCTGGGACATGGGGTTGTCCCCTTGACCGCGCTTTCGCTGTCCGGATCGGCCTCGATCGACGGGGTACCCATTTTCACCGGGATGGATTTGACGCTTGCGCCCGGCCGGTGGACCTGTCTGCTTGGCGCCAGCGGGGTGGGCAAATCCACCGTTCTGCGGCTCTTTGCCGGCTTGGATGATGCGATCGAACTTGACGGCACGATTGAAGGCGCGGGCAATGTCGCGCTGATGGCGCAGGACGATCTGTTGCTGCCTTGGCTGACCGCTTTGGACAATGTCCTGATCGGCGCGCGGCTGCGGGGCGAGGCGCCGGATCCAGCGCGCGGCGCGCAGGTCCTGTCGCGTGTCGGACTTGCCGGTCATGCAGACAAGAAACCGGGCAGCCTTTCGGGCGGGCAACGGCAACGCGTGGCTCTGGCGCGCACGCTGATGGAGGACCGCCCGGTCGTTCTGCTGGATGAGCCTTTCTCCGCGCTCGACGCGCTGACCCGCCTGCAAATGCAGGATCTGACGGCGGAGCTTTTGTCCGGTCGGACCGTGCTTTTGGTGACCCATGATCCCGGCGAGGCGGCGCGGCTCGGACAGACGATCGTGATCATGGCCGCCGATGGCCTGCTGGATGTGCCGGCACCGCCCGGAACCATCCCCCGCCCGGTGGACGGTGCCGATGTGCTGCGAACACAGGCGGACCTTTTGGGCCAACTGAGGAGACAGATATGAACGCGACCGAGTTTCTCAGATCGCAGGTTGCCGAAGAGTGGCGCGCCGCGACGACGCACGCCTTTACCGATGCGCTGGCAGACGGGTCGCTGGATCGCGAAAAAATGGCCGGATACCTGCAACAGGACTACCAGTTCGTCGATGGCTTCGTGCGGCTGCTGGCCTGCGCGGTGGAACACGCGCCCAGCCTTGCCGACGCGGTGCCGGGGGCGCGGTTCCTGGGCCTGATTTGCGGGCCGGAGAACACCTATTTCCTGCGTGCCCTCAAGGCGCTGAACGTGCCGGAAGCCGCCACGCCCGCCCCCGAAACGCAAGCCTTTCAAGCGCTGATGACCGAGGCGCGCGCCTCGGGCCGTTAGGAGATCATGCTTGCCGTGCTGGTCGTGGCGGAATGGACCTATCTCGAGTGGGCGTCCCCCTTCGAGAAGCGCGCCGGTGACCTGCCCTTCTGGCTGGGTGAGTGGATCACGCTGCATTCGGGAGCCGACTTCGCGGACGTGGTGGATTATCTGCGCGGACAGCTTGACGCTGTATGGGAGGGTCTGGACGACGCCGAGCGCAGCGATGTCGCAGCGGCATTCTCGCGCGCCGTCGCCTTGGAGCGTGCCTTCTTCGATGCCGCCTGGACCGGGTTCAGGGTGCAGCGGTGACCGGGTGGCGGGCAGGTATCGCGGCGACGCTGCTGGCGCTGGCCGTCTGGCAGGCGGTGGTCTGGCTCACAGGCGTTGCGCGGTTCATCCTGCCGCCGCCCGCCCTGGTGGCGGAAACCATCTGGAACAGCCGCGCGCTTCTGGCCGGCCATGCGGCCATCACCGTGGCAGAGGTGCTGATTGGCCTCGTTCTGGGCGCGATGCTGGGCTTTGCCTCGGCCATTGCGCTGGCCGCCTCCCCCATGGCGCGGGCGCTGGTGCGGCCAATGCTGGTGCTTAGCCAGGCGGTGCCGGTCTTTGCGCTGGCACCGATCCTGACGCTCTGGCTGGGCTTCGGGCTGTGGTCAAAGGTCGCCATGGCGCTGCTCATCATCTATTTCCCGGTGACCTCTTCGTTTTTCGATGCTTTGATACGCACCAATAACGACTGGATCGGCATGGCCCGTGTCATGGGCGCGCGACCCTGGCGCATCATGTGGCGCATCCGCATTCCCGCCGCCCTGCCAGGCTTTGCAAGCGGTCTGCGGCTGGCCGCGGTCTACGCGCCCATCGGTGCGATCATCGGGGAATGGGTCGGTGCCTCACGCGGGCTGGGCTATCTGATGTTGCTGGCCAATGGCCGGGCCAAGACCGATCTGATGTTCGCTGCGTTGATCGTGCTGGCGGTACTGACCATCGTGCTCCATGCGGGCGTGAACAAGCTGTGCGAAAGAACGCTGGACCGAAAGGCGACATGAGGGGCGCCCTTGGCATCATAAAGGTTTTGGTCGAGCAGCCGACAGTTGTGGGATGAGACCTGCTTGGGGGCGCGATCCTAAATCTCTGTGCGTCTAAAGCGGTCTGCGTGCCCCCCAATTCATGGAAAACGCTTTATCTCCTTGATTTTTCGCGTTTTCGAAGCGCGAAACCGCATGCACTTTCACTGAAAACGCTCTAGAATCGCGAGGTCAAGGACAGGCTGATCTCGCGCCCCGACCCATACGAGCAGACGAACTCGGTCTGACATCCGGTCACATGACGTTCATCTGTCAGGTTGGCCGCCACAAGATTGAGCTGCGCGCCATTGTCGAACGTGTAGCGCGCAACGGCGTCAAACAGCGTATAGTTGGACACTTTGAGCGTGTTCGACGCGTTTGCAAAGCTCTCACCGCGATGGCGTACGCCCAGACCGGCCGAAAACCCGTCAAGCGCGCCGAAAAAGTCATATTCCCCATACAGCGAAAGCTCCATTTCGGGAATGAGCGTCGGCGACTTTCCGACAAGGCTCGCATTGGAATCCCTGGTGATTTCGGCGTTAAGGAACGTCGCCGCGCCGGCCAGGCTGAAGCCGTTGCCGAAATCGTAGCGTCCTTCAAGCTCGGCGCCTTGAACGCGCACTTCGCCCAACTGATCGAAATTGGGGAAAACGCCGGTGACCACATTGGTCTGGTCGATCCGGAAGATCGCGCCGGCCAGCGAGAAGTTGCCCCCTTCGGGCGCCCATTTGAACCCGGCCTCGACCTGCCGGCCGCTTTGGGGCTCTGTGACCCCGTTGGCCGGCGACGCGATCAACGGATCAAAGAAGCTCGAAAGCGACACATAAGGCGTAAAGCCGCCGGCGAACGCATAGGCGAGAGCGCCCCGCCAGGAGGTCTCGCTGTCGTGCCGGTTGAAGGCTCCCCCGCCATCCTGTTCGGTCTGCACGAAATCATGGCGCAAGTTGAGCGTTGTGATCCATCCGCCGCCAAATCGGATCTGGTCCTGGACATAAAGGCCGATCTGGCTTTGCGTGGTCACCGCATCCTGATAGGGCGCGCCAAGCATGGGCGTGCCGGGCGCGACGGTGTTGATGACGCTGTTGGAGCCGGAGCCGACGGCCTGCGTCTCGTCCAACCAATAGTAGCGGGCATCGAGACCGAACAGGAGGTCATGCGTCAATGCGCCCGTTTCGATTTCGCCGTAATAGCGCAGATCGGTCTGCGCGGTGCGAACCTGCGTGTCGTGTTCGAAGCCAAGCAGGCTGAGCGTTCCGACCGCATCGGTCGGGCTCGCCGAAAAGCCGGTATAGCCGAACGGGTACCAGTAGCTTTCCTTGACGTCGGCAACGCCGACGCGACCGATGCCGGTGAACGTGAAATCATTGTCGAACTGGTGTTCGACGATGAGTGACGCGGTGCCCTGGCGCCGCGAATAGCTGTCCCAGTCGGGATCGGAGAAGTTTGCGTCCGGATCGATGAAGCCGAACTGGGCGGTCGGAACGACCGTGCCCTGATAGGGCAGGAATGTGCTGCCCGTGTGCTGTTCCTCGGCGAAATGGAAATTGGTCAGAAGCGTCACCTCGGTCCCGTCGCCGACGACGAAACGGGCGGACGGCGCCAATGTGCCGCGCACCCCGTCATTGAAGGCATCGTACTTGTCGCCGCCTTCAAGTCGGCCGGTGACGCGATAGGAGCGATCAGCGTCCAGATCGTCGCCATAGTCGAACTCGATCCAGCCCGCCACGGCATCGTTTGCGCCAACGGTGAACTCGCGAACGCGACCGCCCGGTCGTTTCGAGACATAGTTGACGATCCCGCCGGGGTTCGAGCCGCCGTAAAGCGCCGAAGACGGCCCCCGCAGGACCTCGATGCGCTCAAGCGTGTACGGGTCGATGAAGAACGAGCCGAAGGCGAAAGACAGGTTCTGCGCATTGTCGAGGAACACGCCGGTCTGGTCCGCCTGGAAACCGCGCACGCGCAGCCAGTCATAGTCGCTGTCATTGCCGAACACGTCCGTGGTCACGCCGGCCGTGTAGCGCAGCGCCTCGCTCACCCGGCGCGCCTCGAAGCGCTCGATCTCCTGGCGGCCAACCACCGTCAGCGACTGCGGCACCTGGGTGACGTTGATCGGGATTTTCGAGCCCGTCACGGTCAGCGGGTCGCTCTCGCCGTCCACCGGCCCGGTCGCATCCTCCTGCGTGCCCAGAACGATCCTGTCCAGTTCGATCTCCGACTGCGCGACGGCCGGCGCGGCGGCGATCACGGTCAACAGGCCCACCGTCGTCGAAAGCGTCAATCCAGCGGCGTCAATCTTCATTGTCTTCGTTCTCTTGTGAAATCGGCAGCGCGGGCGACCGCCATGTCTGGCCGCCCCGGCGCGCGGTGCTTCCGTGAAATTCGATCGTCACGTGAATGGGCTGTAACAGGCAGCCTTGAGAAGCGTCTTGAACAATTGAGCCGGCGCGGCGCGGTCAGTGTTCTTTCATCCAAACGCCCGGCGCGCATCCGGTCGAGGATTTGAAGGCACGGTTGAAATGGGCTTGGTCGGAAAAACCCGTCGCGCTTGCGACCTGGGCGAACGGGACACCCGCCTGCATCATGGTCTTGGCGCGGTCGATCTTCAAACCCATCACCCACTGATAGGGCGATTGGCCGGTTCGCTGGCGGAACGCCCGGGTGAGGTTGGTGCGCGACATGCCGGCGATCGAGGCAAGCCGATCGACCGAGATCCGCCGATCGAGATTGTCCATGACATAGGCGCGCAGGCCCTCGTCGAGCGGCACGGCCCGCCCGATGGGGGACCGGCCATGGTGGAACATCTCCAAAATCATGGCGCGGGCGAGCGTTTCGACATGGGACGCGGAGCGGCGGGACCGCATGCACTCGTCAGCCAGCGCATCGGCGATTGCGGACAAGGGGCCTGGATCGGCAAGCAGCAGCGGCGCGTCCAGCGGCGTGCCCCGGTCCACGATCGCCTCCAGCCTTGCGAGCGGCAGATGGATATCGACATGCGCCAGATTGCCCGGACGCCGGGGGCTGCTTCGGACATGAACGCCCGGCGGAATGTAGCAGCAGGCACAATGCTGCAACCATGGTCGGCCGGCCTGGCTTACAAGGATGCCGGCATCCTTCAGGAAAACCACAAAGCGCGGATGTCGCGACATGTAGTTTCCACGCGCCTTGGAATGGGCGCGCACGCTCCAATAGTCGACCGCCATGGTGTCGAAAGCCAGGCTGCGAACCTGATGTATGGGCTCGAAGCCCTCGATGTCAGCCTGCATTCGGGGGTGGAAGGCCACCGGAACACCCCGCTCACAAAATTGTTGACTTTTATGATCAACTTTAACTCACCTGATGGACCGGTTTGTCAAGTTGACGCCCGAGGGATTTTGCCTGCGGATGCCGATTTTGCGCCGGCGCCGGCGCCAAGAAAGATGCGGGGAATGCAATGGGCCCGCCGCGCGCCGGTTTGGAAAAGTGCGTCCGCCGCGCCTTGACACAAGGCCACAAGCCTGCGCGTAGAGCGAGCCGAACGACCGCTGAGGCCCACGCTCACATGCGCTCCAAGTCACGCACCCTGCACCGGATCGCTTTCTTGCTCGCGATCGTTCTGGCCGTGGGCCACATTGTCCCGGCCCATTCTCAAACCTTTGAAATACATCATAGATTTGGATCAACCCAGATTGACGGCACCCCCCGGCGCGTCGTCTCGCTGTCCTATAACGGCCATGACTTCCTTCTCGCGCTCGGCGTCACGCCCGTCGCGCTGCGCCATTGGTACGGCGATCATCCGTTCGGCGTCTGGCCCTGGGCGCAAGCGGCGCTGGGTGGGGCCGAACCGGTCGTTTTGCGCGGCGCCATCGACATAGAGCGCCTCGCCGCCCTCAAGCCCGACCTGATCATCGGCCAATGGTCCGGCATGACGGAAGCCGAGTATCGGTTGCTGTCGCGCATCGCGCCAACGCTGCCTCCCGCCGAGGCGGAAGGCGACTACACCTCCTCCTGGCGCCTTATTCTGTCGCGGCTCGGCATGGCGCTCGGAAGGCAGGCGGAGGCGGAGGCGATTGCCGGGCGGCTCGATCGCCGCTTTGCGCAGATCCGCGCCGCCCGCCCCCACTGGCGCGACAGGACGGCCGTCATGGTTTGGCCGCCGCGCACCGGGGCCTATACGCGCCGCGACCTGCGCGGCCGTTTTCTGGCCGATCTCGGTTTCAAGACGCCCCCGGCGCTCGAAGCGCTCGCCGGCGAACGCGCGTTCCATGTCGAGGTTCCGCAGGAGGACTTGTCGCCGATAGACGCCGATGTCCTGATCTGGCTGCATACGCAAGACGCGCGGCGCATTGTGGACGGCATGCCTCTGAGACCTTCGATGCGCGCCCATAAGGAGGGTCGGGAGATCTTTCTCGACGCGACGCTGACGTCCGCGCTTTCCCATTCAAGTCCGCTCTCGCTCGACTATGCGCTGGACCGGCTGGTGCCGATGATCGAAGCGGCGGTCGACGGTGATCCGGCGACGCCCGTTCCCGACAGCGACGATATGAGGGACATCCGTCAACCATGACCGCAGGACACCGGCCGCGTTGGGCGGTTTTATGTGCCTTGGGAATCGGGGGCGTTCTGGTCGGGGCGCTTTCCCTGCGCTTCGGCGTGCGGCCGTTGGCATGGGACAGCGCCGTTCAGGCGCTTGTCGGCTTCGATCCCGGCGATCCCGATCACATCGCCGTGCGCACCCTGCGCGTGCCGCGCACCATCGCCGCCATCCTCGCCGGAGCGGCGCTCGGCCTTGCCGGCGCGCTGATGCAGGCGCTGACGCGCAATCCCCTGGCCGATCCCGGCCTTCTGGGCGTCAATGGCGGCGCGGCGATGGGCGTGGTCGTCGCCATCTGGGGGTTCGGCGTGACCGGTCAGGCCATGCTGGTCGCGCCGGCGCTGCTGGGCGCGGGCCTTGCCGCCGTCCTGGTGCTGTCGCTCGGCGGCGGCGCGACCGGCCGCGCCGGCGATTCCGCGCGGCTCGTGCTGGCCGGCGCGGCGGTCGGCGCGCTCTTTCTGGCGCTGACCTGGGCGATCCTGATCGTCAGCCGCGAATCCCTCGACGTCTATCGCTTCTGGGTGCTTGGCGGCTTCGGGCAAGTCGATATGGCGCAGCTTTCGGCATTGTGGCCGTTCTACGGCTTGGCCGCTCTTTTCGCCGCCCTTGCCGCCCTGTCGCTGAACCCGCTCCTTCTGGGCGAGGACACCGCCCGGGGGCTCGGCGTTCGCGTCGGCCTGGTCCGCCTTGTGACCCTTTTGGCCGTCATCGCGCTTTGCGGCACGACGGTCGCCCTTGCCGGGCCGATTGCCTTTGTCGGCCTGATCGTGCCGCATCTGGCCCGCCCGCTTGCGGGACCGGACATAAGGTGGCTCGCCGCTCTGTCGGCGGCCATGGGGGCGCTTCTGGCGCTCTCGGCCGACATTGCCGGGCGCCTGGTCCAGCCGGGCCGGGAAATCGAAGCGGGCGCGATGATCGCCCTGATCGGCGGCCCCGCGCTGATCGTGCTGGTCCGTCAGAGACGGGCGGCGCCGATATGACCGCGCTCGTGTTTCGGGCCGGTCCGGTTTCGCTCCGGCTGCCTTGGCGGCTTGTCGCGGTGAACCTT
>NZ_CFIFWG010000066.1:14904-15304 GCF_984466335.1 Roseitalea sp.
TACCGCGCTGCTAACCTCCGGCAGCACCGGCAACCCGCGGGCGGTGGTCCACACGCTGGCCAACCACCTCCATAGCGCTGTCGGCTCCGCCGCCAACCTTCCGGTCGAGCGCGACGACCGCTGGCTGGTGGCGTTGCCGATGAGCCACGTCGCCGGGCTGTCGATCCTCGGCGTCATGTCCGGCTCCTTCCCACTCGATGCGGCACGGGTGATGGCCGTGCTGAAGGGCGGAGGCGACGAACTGGAACGGCTGATCGTTCTCGAACACCGCGTGCCCAGAGTGCTGACCGCGCTGGGCGTCGGCCTGGCGCTGGGGCTGGCCGGCGAGATGGTGCAGACGCTGCTGCGCAACCCGCTGGCCTCGCCGGACGTGATCGGCTTCACGGCCGGCGCCGGCGCC
>NZ_CFIFWG010000067.1:0-15018 GCF_984466335.1 Roseitalea sp.
TCGGCTTGGCACTGGGCTGCAAGCTGCTTGAGAGCGGCGGCCTTGCCCTTGCCGCTGGCCTTCTTCCTGGCCGGCGCCTTCTTGCCGGCGGTCGTCTTCTTCCTGGCCGGTGCCTTCTTCTTGCCCGCCGACGGGCCTGCAACCTTCTTGCCCGCCTTTTCGGCGCGCGCGGCGATCAGTTCGACGGCCCTGGCGAGATCGACGCTCATCGGGTCGGTGCCCTTGGGAATCGTCGCGTTGATCTTGCCGTGCTTGACATAGGGGCCGTAGCGCCCGTCATGGACGCTGACCGGTCCGCCCACCTGGGGATGTTCGCCCAGTTCCTTGAGCGCGGCCGCCGCCCGGCCGCGGCCGCTCCCCTTGGCGGCCTTTTCGGCGATCAGCGTCACCGCGCGGTTGAGGCCGACCGAGAAGACGTCCTCGACGCTTTCGAGATTGGCGTAGGTGCCGTCATGCAGCACGAAGGGGCCGTAGCGGCCGATGCCCGCCGAGATCATCTTGCCCGATTCGGGGTGCGCGCCCACATCACGGGGAAGGGACAGCAGCGCGAGCGCCTTTTCATGGTCCATCGCCTCGGGCTTCCAGCCCTTGGGCAGGCTGGCGCGCTTGGAGTCCTTGCCCTCGCCGCGCTGGACGTAGGGGCCGAACCGGCCCGAGCGCAGCGTGATCTCCTCGGCCGTGAACGGGTCCTTGCCGAGTGCCTGCGGGCCGTCGGCGAAGGCGTCCGCCTCGCCATTGCCCTCCTGTCCGAGCTGGCGCGTGTAGCCGCACTCGGGATAGTTCGAACAGCCCACGAAGGAGCCGAACTTGCCCAGCTTCAGGCTCAGCCGCCCGGTGCCGCATCTGGGGCAGATATGCGGGTCCGATCCGTCCTGGCGTGGCGGAAAGACGAGCGGTTCGAGCCGCTCGTTGAGCGCGTCCAGCACATCGGCGATGCGCAGTTCCCGCGTCTCGTCCACATGGGCCGTGAAATCGCGCCAGAAGTCGCGCAGCACGTCCTTCCAGGCGAGCTTTCCATCGGAGATCAGATCCAGCCTCTCTTCGAGGTCGGCCGTGAAGTCGTACTCCACATAACGCTCGAAGAAGTCCTGCAGGAAGGCCGTGACGAGCCGGCCCTTGGGCTCGGGCACCAGCGCGCGCTTGTCCAGCCGCACATAGTCGCGGTCCTTGAGCGTGGAGACGGTCGCCGAATAGGTGGATGGCCGGCCGATGCCGATCTCCTCCATCTTCTTGATCAGCGAGGCCTCCGAATAGCGCGGCGGCGGCTCGGTGAAATGCTGCGTCGCCTCGATCCTGTCGCGCCCGCACGATTCGCCCCGGTCCATGGGCGGCAGGCGCCTGTCGTCGCCCTCATCGTCGTCGGCGCGCTTGGAATCGTCCCTGTGCTCGGTATAGGCGGCAAAAAAGCCCTCGAAGGTGACGACCGAGCCGGTGGCGCGCAGTTCGGCGCTCTTGCCCGCCCCTTCGGCAACGATGTCCACGGTCGTGCGTTCGAGCCTGGCCTGCTCCATCTGGCTGGCGATGCCGCGTTTCCAGATCAGTTCGTAAAGCTTGAACTGCTCGTCGTTCAGCGCGCCGCGGATCGCATCGGGCGCGCGCGAAAAGTCGGTCGGCCGCACCGCCTCGTGCGCCTCCTGGGCGTTCTTGGCCTTCGAGGCGTAGTGGCGCGGCTTTTCGGGCACGAAGTCGGCGCCGAACCGGTCGCCGATGGCGGCGCGGGCACCGGAAATCGCCTCGGGCGCCATCTGCACGCCGTCGGTTCGCATATAGGTGATCAGCCCGGCCGTCTCGGCGCCCAGGTCCACCCCCTCATAGAGCTTCTGGGCGACCTGCATCGTCCGCGCCGGCGCAAAGCCCAGCTTGGCGGACGCGGCCTGCTGCAAGGTCGATGTGGTGAAGGGCGGCGGTGGGTTGCGCCGGACCGGCTTGGCCTCGACCGAAGCGACGGTGAAGCTCGCCCTCTCCAGCATCGCCTTGATGGTGCCCGCCATATCGCCGTTCCCGACGCCCATCCTGGAAAGCTTGTCGCCGTCAAAGCCGGTCAGCCGGGCGGTGAAGGGCGCGCCGGCCTGCGTGGTCAGATACGCCAGGATCGACCAGTATTCCTCCGGCTTGAACTGCTCGATCTCGGTCTCGCGGTCGCACACGACCCGCAGCGCCACCGACTGCACGCGGCCGGCCGATCGCGCCCCTGGCAGCTTGCGCCACAGCACCGGCGAAAGGGTGAAGCCGACCAGGTAGTCGAGCGCCCGGCGCGCCAGATACGCATCGACCAGCGGGCCGTCTATGGCGCGGGGCCGGGCAATCGCATCGAGCACCGCCTTCTTGGTGATCGCGTTGAAGACGACGCGCTTGACCGGCTTGTCCTTGATCGCCTTCTTCCTGTTGAGCACTTCCAGCACGTGCCAAGAGATCGCCTCGCCCTCGCGGTCCGGGTCGGTCGCCAGAATCAGCCCGTCGGCCGACTTCACCGCCGCCGCGATCTCGTTGAGGCGCTTGTTGGATGCCGTGTCGACCTGCCACGACATGGCGAAATCCTCGTCCGGCTTGACCGAACCGTCCTTGGCCGGCAGGTCGCGCACATGGCCGAACGAGGCCAGCACCTTGTAGCCCGATCCGAGATATTTGTTGATTGTTTTCGCCTTGGCGGGCGATTCAACGACGACGACTTCCATGGATGACCCGTGCAGCAAGGGCCGCAAAGGGCGCGGCGGGCAACGACATGGCCGCCCAGCCGCTCCCGGTCAAGAGCCTGGCGTGGCAATTGTCGTCGCAGATGGCTTCGATCGATGTTGGCAATTGCAATTATTGCGTGCTTAAGAAGCCGTGATCCGCTTGATATTCAACCTCTGGTATTATATTTTCGAGCGATACGGTTTGCTTGCGCTGCCGTAGGGTGAGGTACAGCCATTGTCGGACAAAGCGCGTCCATCCTCGATGGACAGGATCGCATATATTGAGGCGATGCTCGGCGAACTTCGGACCCTGGCCGAGGCGGAGCGGTGCGACCTGCTCACCTACATGCTTGAGATGGCCTATATCGAGGCCAGCGATATCCTTCAGGGGAGAAGGCCGCTACGGCGCACCGGGAACGAGCGAGACACGGTTGCCTGAGTGACGCTCGATCCGGCCCGCCAGGTCGAGTTCGATGACGATCAAGGATATCTGCCCCGGGCCCAGGCCCGCTTCGGCGATCAGGTCGTCGACGGGCACGGGCGTTGGCCCGAGCAGCCCGACGACCCGTTCGCGGGCATCCTCGTCGGGCGGAGCGCCCAGGGGCGAGGCCATGTCGACCGGCGGCGGAGCCGGCTGAAACAGCCCGGCATCGGGGTCGATCGGCGCGATCGCTTCCAGAACGTCCTCCACCGACCGCACGAGCGTCGCGCCCTCCCGGATCAGCGTGTTGGTGCCGTGCGCGCGCGGGTCGAGCGGCGAGCCCGGCACGGCGAGGACGAGCCGGCCCAACTCGCCGGCAAGCCGTGCCGAGGTGAGCGAGCCCGACCGGGCGGCGGCCTCGACGACGACCAGCGCAACCGAAAGGGCGGCGATGATCCGGTTGCGGCGCGGAAAGTCCTTCGAGCGCGGCTGCCAGCCGAACGGCTTTTCGGTGATCGAGCAGCCCGTGCCGCCATTTTCGATCCGTTCGAGAAGCGGCACGTTCTGGGGCGGGTAGGGCCTGTCGGGCCCGCCCGCCAGCACCGCGATGGTGCCCGTTTCGAGCGCGGCTTCGTGGGCCGCCCCGTCCACGCCGCGCGCAAGGCCCGAGGCCACCGCACAGCCGGCCTCGCCCAGGCCCGCCGCAAGGCGCCTCGCCATGGTCAGGCCCGCCATGGAGGCGTTGCGCGAGCCGACCAGGGCGACGCATGGCCGTTGCAGAACGGCGGTCGCGCCCTTGACCGTCACGAGCGGGGGCGCATGGTCCGAACGGCGCAGCGGCGACGGGTAATCCGGCTCGCCGATGCCGATCAGCCGCGCGCCATGGGCGGTTATCGCGGCCAGTTCGGCTTCCGCGTCGGCTTCGGACGGAATGTGGGGATGGCGCTTGCGGCCGCCGCGCGTGGCCAGCGCCGGCAGCATGGCGAGCGCCCGCTCGGCCGAGCCGCAATGATTGATCAGGTCGCGAAAGGTCGCCGGCCCGACATTGTCGGTGCGCCACAGGCGCAGCCAGGCCAGGCGCTGCCGATCGGTCAGCGTGAAACGGACCGGCTCCGGTCCGGTTTCGGCCTGGCCGTCCTCGGGCAAACCCTCTCCCCCGTCATCCTTTCCGGCCGATCCGGCTTTCGGTCCCGGCGCGCAGGCGCGCGATGTTGGCGCGATGCTTGAAGAAGACCAGCGCCGTCACAAGCGCATATAGCCAGCCGAGCGCCGTCTGGCCAAGCAGGAACACGGTCAGGGTCGTGGCCAGGACCGCAAGCAGCGCGGCCAGCGACGAATAGCGCGTGACGAACGCGACCAGCAGCCATGTGACGGCGAACGGCAGCAGCACGGTCCAGGAATAGCCCAGCGAGATGCCGGCGAAGGTGGCCACGCCCTTGCCGCCCCTGAAGCCGAGCCAGACCGGATAGAGATGGCCGACAAAGGCGCCAAGGCCGGCGGCGAGCGCCGCCTCCATGCCGAACGCCTTGCCCGCGAGCACGGGCAGCAGGCCCTTGACCGCATCGAGCAGCAGCGTCAGCGCCGCGAGCCGTTTGCTGCCGGTGCGCAGCACGTTGGTGGCCCCGATATTGCCCGAGCCCATGGACCTGATGTCGCCAAGGCCCGCCGCGCGCGTCAGAAGAAGGCCGAACGGGACCGACCCGCTCAGATAGCCGCCGGCGAGGGCGACGAGCGCGCTCAACAGGCTCCAGTCCGCCGCCATCGCCATCAGTCCCCCCGGCCGCGGGGCGCGCAAAACACCGTACGGCCGCCCACGACGGTGCGCACTGTGCGGCCCGACAGCCGCGCCCCGTCGAACGGCGTGTTCTTGGACAGGGACTTAAGCTGCGCCGGATCGAGCACGAAGGGCGCTTCGAGATCGACCAGGGCGAAGTCGGCCGGCGCGCCGGGCGCAAGCGTGCCGGCGTCAAGGCCCAGGCGGCGCGCCGGCGCCGTCGACATCGCCTCGATCAGGCGCGTCAGGGGAACCGCGCCCGAATGGTGCAGGCGCAGCGCGGCGCTCAGCATGGTTTCGAGCCCGACCGCGCCGTCCTCGGCCTCGGCGAAGGGCAGGCGCTTGGTGTCGACATCCTGCGGATCGTGATCGGAGCAGATGACATCGAGCGTGCCCTCGCGCAGCGCCTCGATCATCGCCTGCCGGTCGTCCTCGTGGCGCAGCGGCGGCGCCAGCTTGAAGAAGGTGCGGTACTCGCCGACATCGTTCTCGTTCAGGCAAAGATGGTTGATCGACGCGCCGGCGGTCACGTCGAGCCCCTGCGCCTTGGCGGCCCGGACCGCATCGGCGGACATCGCGCAGGAGATCTTGGCGGCGTGATAGGCCGCCCCCGTCAGCCGCGCCAGGCGCAGATCGCGTTCGAGCGGCAGCAGTTCGGCCTCGCGCGCAATGCCCGGCAGGCCCAGAAGGCTGGCGAAAAGCCCCTCGTTCATCACCCCGCCGCCGACCAGGTCGGCATCGGCGGTGTGGTGGGCGATGACCGCGCCGAAGTCGCGCGCATAGGTCATCGCCCGGCGCATCACGGCGGCGTTGGCGATCGTGCGGCGCCCGTCGGTGAACATGACGGCGCCGGCGGCGCTCAGATTGCCGATCTCGGTCATCTGGGCGCCCTTGAGGCCCATGGTGATCGCGGCCGCCGGATGGACGCGCACAATGCCCGTCTCGCGCGCGGTGCGCAGCACGAACTCCACAAGCGCCACATCGTCGATCGCCGGCTGCGTGTCCGGCATCATGATGATCGAGGTGACGCCGCCGGCCGCCGCCGCCTCGCAGGCCGAGGCGATCGTCTCGCGATGCTCGCCGCCAGGCTCCTCGATGTGAACACGCATGTCGACCAGGCCCGGAACGATCGTCAGCCCGGTGCAGTCGACCCTTTGCGCGCCTTCCGGCGCGCCCTGGTTGAGCGCCTCCGCGCCGGCCGCCCCGATCCTGCCGCCGGCGACGATCAGCGTGCCGGTCTCGTCGAGCCCGCGCGACGGATCGACGATCCGCGCGCCCTCGAAGACGCTTGTTCCGGGCGCGGGCGTCATCGTGGCGCGCGCTCCGCCTTGCGCGCATCGAGCAGAGCCTCCATCACCGCCATGCGCACGGCGACGCCCATCTCGACCTGCTCCTCGATCACCGATTGCGGCCCGTCGGCGATGTCGGAGGCGATCTCGACGCCCCTGTTCATCGGTCCCGGATGCATGACCAGGCAGTCGGACCCGGCATGGGCGAGGATGGGGCCGGTGAGCCCGTAATGGCGGAAATATTCGCGCACCGAGGGCACGAACGCGCCGGCCATGCGCTCGCGCTGAAGCCGCAGCATCATGACGACGTCCGCGCCACGGATGCCGTCGGCCATGCGCGCATGGTGCTCGGCGCCCATTTCGGCGATCCCGGCCGGCATCAGGGTCGACGGGCCGACCGCGCGCACCCGCGCGCCCATCGTGTTCAGGGCGATGATGTTGGACCGCGCCACGCGGCTGTGCAGGATGTCGCCGCAGATCGCGACCGTCAGGCCGTCCAGCCGCCCCTTGTGCCGGCGGATGGTCAGCGCGTCGAGCAGCGCCTGGGTCGGGTGCTCGTGGGCGCCGTCGCCGGCATTGATCACCGAACAGGCCACCTTGCGCGCCAGAAGCGCGGCCGCGCCGGCCGCGCCGTGCCGAATGATCAAAATGTCCGGGTGCATGGCGTTCAGCGTCATCGCCGTGTCGATCAGCGTTTCGCCCTTCTTCACGGACGAGGCGGAAACGGACATGTTCATCACGTCGGCGCCCAGCCGCTTGCCCGCCAGCTCGAACGAGGCCTGGGTGCGCGTGGAGGCCTCGAAGAACAGGTTGATCTGCGTCAGCCCGCGCAGCGTCGTCGTCTTCTTGTCGCGGCGGCGCGAGATTTCGACCGCGCGGTCGCCCCGGTCGAGCAGCGCGGCGATGTCGGGATAGGCCAGCCCGGCCATGCCCAGCAGGTGACGATGAGCGAAAATCGGTGGGTCGGGCGCGTTTGCCATGCTGAGAGGGTGGATTAAGTCCAAATCGCCGCGCCCGCAAGCAAGGCGGCCGCCGATGGACAGCTTTTTGCGCGGCCATGTCCGGCCGCCATCATCAGCGCCACCATCGCCGTGCCCGGCGGGCGGGGCAATGGCGGCCCGCCACGATCGCGGCGGCCGTTAACCTTAACGATTGGTTCCCATTGTGCCGAAAACCGCGCTGATCGATAGTGGCGCGGGCACGCGCAATGACGGAGCCGCCGATGCGCTACATCTTCTGGTTCTGGTTCGTGCCGATGGGCTTCCTGTGGAGCTGGTATTTCCTGTCGCTGAACGATTTCGGCCTCGGCTTCTTCTCCCGCCAGACCCACGACCTGACCTTTGCGATCTACGGCCATGTGCTGGGCATGGAAAAGGACGTGATCGTGCGCCTTCTGGTCAAGGCGTGCATTGTCGATACCGGCCTGATCTTCGCCATCTACGCGTTCCGCAAGCGCCGCCGGCTCCGCGCCTGGTGGCGGCAGCGGCATGCCGCCCGCACTGGCGCGCCGGCCTCCGAAACCGCGCCCGACGCTCAGTTCACCGCGCCGGCCGAATAGAGCCGGTCCAGCGCGCCTTGCAGGATGAAGGCGGCGGCGGCCGAATCGATACGCTCGCCGCGCTTCTTGCGGCTGACGTCCCGGTCGATCAGCGCTCGCTCGGCGGCGACGGTCGACAGCCGCTCGTCCCAGAAGGCGAAGGGCAGGGCGAGGCGCCCGTCCATGTTGCGGGCGAACGCGCGCGTCGCCTGGGCGCGCGGCCCCTGCGTGCCGTCCATGTTCAGCGGCAGGCCGATGATCAGGCCTCCGACGCGGTCCGCCGCGATCCGCTTCGTCAGCATGTCGATGTCGGCGGCGAACTTGCCGCGCCGGATGACCGGACGCGGCGCGGCGAACGACAAGCCCGGATCGCAGACCGCCACGCCGATCGTCCTGGTGCCGAGATCAAGTCCGGCCAGGGTCCGTCCCTCGGCAAGCGCCGAGGCGATTTGTTCGATGGCAACTTCCGGCATCGGCGCGCTCGCCCATGGACTGTGACGGGCCGTCCTTCTAGAGCGATTCCAGCGAAAGTGGGACCCGGTTTCGCCTCGGCGGCTGCGGCTGAACAAACATTTGGAGCGCCTGCGCGATTCAATGCCTGCGTTATGCAATGAAAGGCGAGGCGCTCCAATGCGCCCGTTGCGCGCGCCTGTCCGCATCGCTATAGCGTGGCCTTCGAAGATTTTCCCCGGAGCATTCGATGTCCGTCGATATCGCCACCGTCAAGCGCGTCGCCTCGCTTGCGCGCATCCGCGTCAGCGACCAGGAGGCCGCCCATCTGGAGGGCGAGCTGAACGCCATACTGGGCTTCGTCGAACAGTTGGGCGAAGTCGACATCGAGGGCGTCGAGCCGATGACCTCGGTCGCCGACATGGCGATGAAAAAGCGTCAGGATCAGGTGACGGCAGGCGACATCGCCGCCCATGTCACCGCCAACGCGCCGGCCACCGAAGACGGTTTCTTCCTCGTGCCCAAAGTGGTCGAGTGACAAGCGAGCACGCCCGACCATGACCGATCCGACGCAACTGACCATCGCCCAAGCGCGCCAAGCGCTGCGCGACAAGGCCATCTCGGCCGCCGAACTGACGGACGCCTATCTGGGCGCGATCGAGACCGCCAACGACACGCTCAACGCCTATGTCGCGGTGACCGCCGATCGGGCGCGCGCCATGGCCGGGGCGTCGGACGCGCGGCTGGCGAAGGGCGAGGCGGGCCCGCTCGAAGGCATTCCGCTCGGCATCAAGGACCTGTTCGCGACGCGTGGCGTGCACACCCAGGCCGGCAGCCGCATCCTGGGCGGCTTCGAACCGCCCTATGAATCGACCGTCACGGCCAATCTTTGGTCCGACGGGGCGGTGATGCTCGGCAAGCTGAACATGGACGAATTCGCCATGGGCTCGTCCAACGAGACCTCCTGCTACGGGCCGGTCACCAATCCCTGGCGCGCAAGGGGCGACGACAAGGCGCTGGTGCCCGGCGGCTCGTCGGGCGGCTCGGCGTCCGCCGTCGCCGCATGGCTGTGCGCGGGCGCGACGGCGACCGACACGGGCGGCTCGATCCGCCAGCCCGCCGCCTTCACCGGCACCGTCGGCATCAAGCCCACCTACGGGCGCTGCTCGCGCTGGGGGATCGTCGCGTTCGCCTCCTCGCTGGACCAGGCGGGACCCATCGCCCGCGACGTGCGCGACGCGGCGATCCTGCTCGCATCCATGGCGGGCGCCGACGGCATGGACACGACCTCTGCCGACCTTCCCGTGCCGGACTATGAGGCCGCGGTCGGCCGGTCGGTGAAGGGCATGGTGATCGGCATTCCGGCCGAATACCGCATGGACGGCACGCCCGGCGAGATCGAGACGCTGTGGGAGCGGGGCATCGCATGGCTGAAGGACGCCGGCGCCCAGATCAGGCATATCTCGCTGCCGCACACGCAATATGCGCTGCCGGCCTACTATATCGTCGCGCCGGCCGAGGCGTCGTCGAACCTTGCCCGCTATGACGGCGTCAAATACGGCCTGCGCGTCTCCGGCAAGGACATCGTCGAGATGTATGAGGCAACGCGCGCCGAGGGCTTCGGCGCCGAGGTCAAGCGGCGCGTGATGATCGGCACCTATGTGCTGTCGGCGGGCTATTACGACGCCTATTATCTGCGCGCCCAGAAGGTGCGCACGCTGATCAAGCGCGACTTCGAGACCGCGTTCGGCCAGGGCGTGGACGCGATCCTGACCCCGGCGACGCCGTCCGCCGCCTTCGGCATCGGCGATCGGGACATGGCGGCCGATCCGGTCAAGATGTATCTCAACGACATCTTCACCGTGACGGTGAACATGGCCGGCCTGCCTGGCATAGCCGTGCCCGCCGGCCTTGACGGGCGCGGCCTGCCGCTCGGCCTGCAACTGATCGGCAAGCCGTTCGACGAGGAAACGCTGTTTTCCACCGCCCATGTGATCGAGCGGGCGGCGGGGCGCTTTGCGCCGGACAAATGGTGGTGAGGGCGATCGGCCCTTGTAGGTTTCCGGCGGCGTGAAGGCCGCGCCGCGCCGCTCAGGTTCGATGCGCGCTTCCCGGTTCTCGACGATCAGCGGCGCGATGTCGAAAAAGCCGCTTCGGCCCAGCGTGCCGTGCCCGATCCGCCCGCCGGTTCAACGAAGGCATCCGCATGCCGCATCGTGTCCTCGCCGGTCGGCGCGGCGAACCCCTGGCCAGCTCGCATTCGCGCTCCTGCCGCTCCGCCCAGCGCGCGAACGCCTCAAATGTCATCTTCGCGGCGGCTTGAACGTTCATTGCCGGCCTCCACTTCACGATGAGGGCACAGCATGTCCGCCAGCAACGCCAAAACGGGCGCGGCCGATCAAGGGCCGCGCCCGCTCCCTATCGATTGTCCAACTGGCCACGCACCAGTTCCAGGCCGCGCCGGGTGATGCGATAGGGGCCGCCCTTCTTCGAGGCGATCGTCCGGCGCCGCTTGAGCTTGCCGAACAGGGCGATGTCGAAGTCGGGATAGCGCCAGCCCTCGCGCGTGAAGACCTCGGCGCGCGCGAGCCTCTTGCCGTCTTTTTCGGTGCGGATATGCCCGCCCTGGGCGAGCAGGTGCAGGATGCGCTGTTCGGCGCGGGAAATGTCCATGGTTCGAATACCGGTATGGCGGCCATATGGCCGCAGACAAAGGCGAGCCGCCGGCGGGCGGCCGGTTGCGTCTGTCTTGCCCTGAAGCGCCGGATGGCGGTCAGGGCATTACCGGGTCTCGGACGAACCGAACATGAAAACTCCATCGAACGGCGTCGATATAGGCTTGGCCATGGGGCGTGTAAAGGCGCTCCGCGGCATGGTTCCGATGCCCCTTGCCGGATGATCCGTCTCCGGACCGGACGACAAAAAAGACCGGGCTCATCTGAAGACGAAGCCCGGCCAGTCGGTTGGGAGAGGTGTGATCGCGTTCAGGCTCGCACCGACGTCTCCGCCTCGATATCGCGCTTGAGCCGCTCGAACATGGCGTGGTTGAGACAATAGGGCGGCGCTTCGTCGGCGCTGTCATGCTCGGCCAGCCACCGCCGGCACGCGCTCGGTTCCTCGCACATCATGCAGCGGCTGGCGGCCCGGCTGAGCACGTTGGCGTGATCGGGCCGCTCCTGAAGCGCATTGCGCAAGCCGACGGTGTCGATCATCTGTTCCACCAGATCGGCCTGGCGCATCATACGCCTGTAAAGGGACATAAGGGGCATGGTGTGTCCTCGCTCTGCGCCAAGCGTGGTGCCGCCCGCCTGCGCACGCCTTGATCTCGATCAACCGATCCGGCGGCTTGCCTTGCCCCTTTGGCTTGCGGGCAGGGCGCCGGTGCATTAACGAGCACGGATATCTCCCGCATCGCCGTGACCGAGAAGCCGGACCGCCATGACGCTCGTTGACACCCGCACGCCCGACCCCAAACGCCTGATCGCCGGGGCCACCGGCGACTGGGAGGTGATCGTCGGCCTTGAGGTGCACGCTCAGGTCACCTCGAACGCCAAGCTGTTCTCGGGCGCCTCGACCGCATTCGGCGCGGCGCCGAACGCCAATGTCTCGTTGGTCGATGCGGCCATGCCCGGCATGCTGCCCGTCATCAATGTCGAGTGCGTCCGTCAGGCGGTGCGCACCGGGCTCGGCCTTAAGGCAAAGATCAACAAGCGTTCCGTGTTCGACCGCAAGAACTATTTCTATCCCGACCTGCCGCAGGGCTACCAGATTTCGCAGTACAAGCAGCCGATCGTCGGCGAGGGACGGGTGCGGGTCGCCGTCGGCCCCGACAGGAAGGGCGATTTCGAGGATGTCGATGTCGGCATCGAGCGGCTGCATCTGGAACAGGATGCCGGCAAGTCGATGCACGACCAACATCCGGCCATGTCCCATGTCGATCTGAACCGCTCGGGCGTCGCGCTGATGGAGATCGTCTCCAAGCCCGATATGCGCTCGGCCGACGAGGCGAAGGCCTATCTGACCAAGCTGCGCCAGATCCTGCGCTATCTTGGCACCTGCGACGGCAATATGGACGAGGGCTCCATGCGCGCCGACGTCAACATATCCGTCCGCCGGCCGGGCGAGGGGTTCGGCACGCGCTGCGAGATCAAGAACGTCAACTCGATCCGCTTCGTCGGCCAGGCGATCGACCATGAGGCGCGCCGCCAGATCGCGATCCTCGAAGACGGCGGCACGATCGACCAGGAAACGCGCCTGTTCGATCCGGCCAGGGGCGAGACGCGTTCGATGCGCTCCAAGGAAGAGGCGCACGACTATCGCTATTTCCCCGATCCCGACCTTCTGCCGCTGGAGTTCGACGATGCCTTCATCGCCGAACTTGCCGTCGATCTGCCCGAACTGCCCGACGACAAGCGCGCGCGCTTCATGGCCGAGGGCCTGACGGCCTATGACGCCTCGGTGCTCGTCTCCGAGAAGGCGATCGCCGACTATTTCGAGCAGGTGGCCGGAGGGCGCGATGCCAAGGTGGCGGCCAACTGGGTCATCAACGACCTTCTGGGCGCATTGAACAAGGCCGGACAATCCATTGACCAGACTCCGGTTTCTCCCGATCAGCTCGGCGCCGTCATCGACCTGATCGGGGACGGCACCATCTCCGGCAAGATCGCCAAGGCGCTGTTCGAGATCGTCTGGGACGAGGGCGGCGATCCGGCGCGGATCGTCGAACAGCGCGGCATGAAGCAGGTCACCGACACCGGCGCGATCGAGGCCGAGGTGGACAAGGTGATCGCCGCCAACCCCGACAAGGTCGAACAGGCCAGGGCCAAGCCCAACCTGGCCGGCTGGTTCGTCGGCCAGGTGATGAAGGCGACCGGCGGCAAGGCCAACCCGCAGGCGGTGCAGGCGCTCGTCCGGCGGAAGCTCGACATTGTCGATTGACGTGGCTTTCGCCCTCCGGGCGGACCGTTTCGCCTGCCCCTTGTCATTTTCCGGCAATGCGTCAAGGATAGCGGCGCGAAACGCCCGAAAGGACGAGACATCCGCGATGTGGATCCGCACAGCATCCACCGAAGACCTTGAAACCATCTCCGCCATGCTGACCGAGACATGGCACGACACGTACGATGCGATCTACGGGCGCCGGAAGGTTGCCGAACTGACCGGCGCCTGGCACTCGGTGCCCGCGCTCAGGCAAAGGCTGAACAAGCCGCGCTCGGAGTTCATCGTTTGCGACGACGGCGCCGAGATTTCCGGCATGGCCTATGTCAGTCAGGTCGACAATGAGGTCTCCATGCTGCACCAGCTTTACGTGCGTCCGGCAACGCAGGGCCAGGGCATCGGCAAGAAGCTGCTGGTCGAGGTCGAGACCTGTTTTCCGGACGTTCGCAAGATCCGCCTCGAAGTGGAGGAAGCCAATGACCGCGCAGTCCGCTTTTATGGCGACAACGGCTTCCGCCAGGTCGGCGCGACGCCCGACTGCGGCATCAAGGGCTCGGGCATTCCCGCCGTGATCATGGAAAAGGTGATCTGGTAGCGCCGCGGCCTTGCCAGGTCATTCGGGCCGTGTCATTCGGGCCGTTGCCGGCCGGGACGGGCGGGGATATCGGGCGCGGCATTGGCGTTTCCTCATCGTGAAGGGGCGGGGCCTGTCAATCGGCACGAGGCCGGTTTATGATGAGGTTCGGCAGACCATGGTCCGGAGGATGCGGCATGTTCCGGTTTGTGATCATCGCGATCCCCGTTTTCCTGATCGGCTTCGTCAGCGGCGGCGCGGCCTGGTACCTGTTCTCGCCGCTCTTCATCGACGATGTGGTTTCCGAGGAACTGCCCGCCGGTCTCGTTGTGAGCGAGGTGGCGGCCGGCCAGTTCCGCGACGCCGACCGCGCCCATCGCGGGCAGGGGACGGCGCAACTCCTGCGGACCGGCACGGACGCGCACCTTCTTCGCTTCACCGGCTTCGAGGTGACCAACGGTCCCGATCTGGAGGTCTGGCTCGTCGCCGAGCCCGACCCGCAAAATTCGGCCGACGTGCTGGCGAGCCAATGGCTGTCGCTGGGACAGCTCAAGGGCAATATCGGCGACCAGACCTATGTCATCCCCGAGGGAACCGACATTTCGGCCTATGGCTCGGTCGTCATCTGGTGCGAACGGTTCTCGGTGCTGTTCTCGCCCGCACCCCTTGTCGCCGCGTCGGGGGGCTGAGCCTGCGGTCGCCGCCGTCCGCGCCCTTTTGCCCCTCTTGCAATGGCCCGTGGGCGGCGCCATAAGCGGCGGCAACGGACAAGGCGGGCCGATGAAAACGTTCCTCACCCAATTCTTCACCTGGTGGAATGGCCAGACCCTGGGCACGCGCTTTTTCACCTGGCGCCATGGCACGCGCGTCGGCGAGGACGAGTTCGGCAATGTCTACTATGAAGGCGGCACGGACGCCGACGGCGCCACCCGCCGCTGGGTGATCTACAATGGCTATGCGGAAGCCTCGATGGTGCCGCCGGGCTGGAGCGGCTGGCTGCATCACCGTGTCGACACGCCGCCC
This sequence comes from Roseitalea sp., assembly GCF_984466335.1. Taxonomy (NCBI): domain Bacteria; kingdom Pseudomonadati; phylum Pseudomonadota; class Alphaproteobacteria; order Hyphomicrobiales; family Ahrensiaceae; genus Roseitalea; species Roseitalea sp. Next base: position 14,682 of record NZ_CFIFWG010000067.1, read on the forward strand.
AGCGCGGAAGACTACACGCCGCGCGAATGGGAAAGGCCCTATCAGCCCAACCTGACCGGCTCGTCGGCGGCCTACCGCCCCAAGGGATCGATGTACAATCCCGAGAGCCGGCCCGCCGCCGACGGCGACTACGACGCCTGGACGCCGGGCGGCTGACCCCGCCGTCCGTTTTGACTGGTCTTGACCCTGATTTGGCCATAAGCGGCCGGTAGCCGCCTTTGGCATGACGAGAAACGAATCGATGACGCGCCGCAACCGCCCGCGATGGCTCATGCCACGGCTCGTTTTGGCTTGCATGGCCTGTGCCGTGCTCGCCTCGCCCGCGCATGCCGAGGAG
>NZ_CFIFWG010000068.1:0-2113 GCF_984466335.1 Roseitalea sp.
GTAGTAAAGCCCGCGGAAGATGTGCAGATAGACCGCAAGGAAGAAGAAGTGCGCCCCGTTCTGATGCATGTAGCGCAACAGCCAGCCCGAGTTCACGTCGCGCATGATGTGCTCGACGCTGTCGAAGGCCTCCTCCGCGCTGGGCACATAGTGCATGGCCAGGACGATGCCCGTCATGATCTGGATGACCAGGAAGATCGTCAGGATGCCGCCGAACGTATAGGCGTAGTTCAGGTTGCGCGGCACCGGATAGGCGACGAAACTGTCATACATCAGGCGCGGCAGCGGCATGCGCGCATCCATCCATTTGCCGATGCCGCTCGTCGGTGTGTAGGTTCCGTGATGTTCGAGCTTGCTCATCGCGGAATCTCCTAAGCTTGATCGGTGCCGACGATCAGCGTCGTGTCGTCGGCGAACACATAGGGCGGCAGCGGCAGGTTGGTGGCGGCCGGGCCACGCAGGATGCGGCCGACCAGATCGAACACCGAGCCGTGGCAGGGACAGAACCACCCCTCGGGCGCGTTGTCGACCGTGTTGGGAACGCAGCCCAGATGGGTGCAGGTCGCCGAGACGATCACCCAATTGTTGACGGACGCGCCGTCCGGCCCCGCGACCCGCTCCTGGGCGGGCACATATTCCTTCATGTCGCCCTGGCCAAGCGTGTCGGTGGCGGCGATCTCCTCGTCGGTCAACTGGCGGATGAAATAGGGCTTGGAGCGCCATGTGACGACGATCGTACCGCCCGGCTCGATGGCGCTCAGGTCGACCTCGATCGGCAGTCCCGCGGCACGCACCGCCGCGTCGGGGCGCATCTGGTCGATGAACGGCCACGCCACGGCCGCCGCGCCGACCACGCCCGTCATGCCGGTTGCGACATAGATGAAGTCCCGGCGGGTCGGCAGGTCGCCGTCCTGCCCATGGCCCGTCTCGTTCTGGCCCACCTCGTTCTGGGTCGCATCTGTCACGAAGACGTCCTTTCCTGGACAAAGAAATATGTGTCAAAAAGTCAGGTTTTGCAGGCATTAACGCTGCGATTTGGCGAGCTAACTATGTCGCCGCGTTCGCCTTGTCCACCCCGGACGACGGCAAGACGACACTGTGTCGCAAACCGGCGCGCACGCCTACTCGGCCGCCTCGGCGACGCTCAGGAAGCCGCCGGACTGGCGCGTCCACATGCGGGCGTAGAGCCCGTCCTTGTCGCGCAGCAGCTCGTCGTGCCGGCCCATCTGCACGATCCGGCCGTTATCGACCACGACCAGACGGTCCATGGCGGCGATCGTCGACAGGCGATGGGCGATGGCGATCACGGTCTTGTCGGCCATGAGCCGGGCGAGATTGTCCTGGATCGCCGCCTCGATCTCGGAGTCGAGCGCCGAGGTCGCCTCGTCGAGAATCAGGATCGGCGCATCCTTGAGCATCACCCGGGCAATGGCGACCCGCTGTCTTTGCCCGCCCGACAGCTTGATGCCGCGCTCGCCGACATGGGCGTCGTAGCCGCGCCGGCCGCCCGGATCGCGCGCATCGAGTATGAAGTCGTGCGCCCTGGCCTTCCTCGCCGCCGCCTCGATCTCGGCCCGGCCGACGCCGTGGCGGCCATAGGCGATGTTGTCGCGCAGCGAGCGGTGCAGCAGGGAGGGCTCCTGGCTGACCACGCCGAACTGGGCGCGCAGCGAGACCTGGGTGACGTCGGCGATGTCGGCGCCATCGATGGTGACACGGCCGGCCTGGGGCTCGAACAGCCGCAGCATCAGCGCCACCATGGTCGACTTGCCCGCGCCCGACGGGCCGACCAGTCCGACCTTTTCGCCGGGTTGGATCTCAAGGTCGAGGTCATCGAAGAGCGTCACGTCACCCTTGCCGTAGTCGAAGCGCACGCCCTCGAACCGGATCCGGCCGACCGCGCGTGGCATCGCAACGGCACCGGGTCTGTCGCGGATCGCCGGTTCGACCGAGATCGTTTCGAGCGCGTCCTGGATGGTCGAGAATGCGCGGATCAGCCCGTTGATGTTGAACATCATCCAGCCCGACATCTGGTTGAGCCGGAAGACCAGGCCCATCGTCGCCGCGATCGCGCCCGTCGAGATCGCCCCGGCCATCCACGCCGAAACCGCGA
>NZ_CFIFWG010000068.1:2123-15004 GCF_984466335.1 Roseitalea sp.
CCGTTGAGCACCGCAACGGCGGTGCGCACCATGGTGATCATGCGCGTCAGATGGGTGACCGCGCCCAGATAGTTGCCCAGCGCCCCCTTGACGTCGCCGTGCTCGCGGCGGCCCGTGTCGAACAGCTTGACCGTCAGTATGTTGGTGAAGATGTCGACCAGCCGCCCGTTCAGCACCGAGCGTTCGTTGGCATTGTTCTTGCCGGCGGCCCTCAGGCGGGGAAGCAGGTAGCGGATGATCAGCCCATAGCCGGCGCCCCAGACCGCCACGACCACGCCCATGCGCCAGTCGAGCGTGGCCAGCACGAAGAAGGTCAGCACGATGAAGGTCAGGAACGACCACAGCGATTGCAGCGCGGTGACGATGAAGTCGCCCACCGATTCGCCCGCCTGCATGATCTTGGTGGCGATGCGCCCGGCGAAATCGTCCTGGAAGAAGGCGTAGGGCTGTTCGATGACGCGCCGGAACGCCTGCCAGCGCACCATGGTGTAAAAGCGCGGCACGATCACCTGCTGCTCGATGATCGCCGCGCCGACCATGACCGCCGCGCGCACGACCAGGAGCAGGAAGGCGAGCCCGGCAAGCTGCCAGCCATGGTCGCGCAGCAGCGCCTGGGGCGAGGAACCGTCCAGAATGTCGATCAGCCAGCCGACACCCCAATAGAGCATCGCATCGACCGCGCCGACGAGCCCGCCGACGATCAAAAGCGCGATGAAGGGCCATTTGGCCTGCCGGGCGAAATAGGCGATGAACTGCCAGGCGTTTTTCGGCAGCACCTGGCGGTCCGTGTCCTCGAACGGCTCGACGAACCGTTCCACCCGGTTCCAGACCGGGTGGTCGGTGTGTCGGTAGGCCGGATCGGGGTCCTGCCTGGTGTTGCCATACCTACCCATCGGCCAAGCCACGCTTTTCGAGATCTCTGAGTTGGGTCGTTCGAGGGTTCAAAACCTGTGCATTGTGCACTATATTCACTTCAAATGGACTGGACTCATTCGGTCGGCGTTGGGCTGCTGGGGAGACTTGGCGGCCCATCTGCTTTTTGGTTCACGGGAACCATTTGAGCATTCCCCGCGGTATCTTCCCGGCGATCGCGTCAAATGCGCGATTGGGCTGATCTGGTCTGATTCGATTCAGACCGACGGGCCTTGCACACAAGTCAGCGAGTTGCAGACCGGCAGAGTTGCAGATCTTGCGAACAAAAAGCGGGGACCACTCCAACTGCTTAAAGTTGGGATTTTTGTAGCCCCAATTGGCCTGATTGGAAGCAATCTGACGGAAAGCCAGTTCAAGTTCCCTGTCCTCGTTTGAACCACGGCTCTCAAACACGCAATGGACAAGTCGATCCGTTTGGCTTTCGGCAAGCAATCGATCCAGCGCGCGCTCCATGCAAAAATGAAGCGCCACGCGATACGGACTCCAAGGATTTGGGTAGAGCTCCTTTAATCGCACCTTGTCAACAACGCAGCAAATGAGATCGAAGGGAAGCCCCTCGACAAGCCCGCCTATCGCTTCCAGAAACCTGTGTCGCATATCGACATCGGACCTCAAAAAGGCAAAGTCCCCCGATTGTCGGCGAATGTCCCGCTCATGCAAAACGAGCTGATCATGACCCATAAACTCGAATTTCAGCCTTTGCAGCGCCGGGACGACCTCATCGGCATATTGCGATTTCCTGACGATCAAGAATGCGAGAACGAACACCGGGAAATCAGGATCGATGCCATCCATAACAGGCGAACCACTCTCGTCGGCATAGATGATATGGTCCGCAAACGCCGGCATCACTCCGCCGCCGCCGCGTTTTCCTCGCCGCCGAGAAAACCGCCCGACTGGCGCGCCCAGAGCTGGGCGTAAAGGCCGCCGGCCCTGGCCAGCTCCGCATGCGCGCCCTCCTCGATGATCGCGCCCTGTTCCATCACCACCAGCCGGTCGAGATTGGCGATGGTCGACAGGCGGTGTGCGATCGCGATCACGCTCTTGCCGTCCATCAGCGCGTTCAGATTGTCCTGAATGGCCGCCTCGACCTCCGAATCAAGCGCCGAGGTGGCCTCGTCCAGCACCAGGATCGGCGCGTTCTTCAGGAACACCCGGGCAATGGCGATCCGCTGGCGCTGACCGCCCGACAGTTTCACGCCGCGTTCGCCGACATGGGCGTCATAGCCGGTGCGGCCCTGAAGGTCGACGAGATCGACGATGTAGCCATGCGCGTTGGCGCGTTTTGCCGCGGCGATGACCTCTTCTTCGGTCGCGTCCGGATTGCCGTAGGCGATGTTGTCGCGCACGGACCGGTGCAGCAGGGAGGTGTCCTGCGTGACGACGCCGATATGCCGGCGCAGACTGTCCTGCGTCACCTTGGCGATGTCCTGCCCGTCGATGCGGATCTGCCCGCCTTCAAGGTCGTAGAGCCGCAAAAGGACGTTCATCAGCGTGGATTTGCCGGCACCCGACCGGCCCACCAGGCCGACCTTCTCGCCCGGCCGGACCGTGAGGGACAGATCGTCGATCACGCCACCCTTCTTGCCGTAGTGGAAGCGGATGCCGTCGAACGCGATCTCGCCGCGCGGCACGACGAGCGTCTTTGCGCCATCGCCATCGACGACGGCCTGCGGCCGCGAGATCATCGCCGCGCCGTCCTCGACCGTGCCGATGTTCTCGAACAGGCCCGCAAGCTCCCACATGACCCAGTGCGACATGCCCTCAAGGCGCAGGACGAGGCCGACCCCGACGGCAATGGCGCCGACGGTGGCGTTGCCCGCCTGCCAGGAGACGATGCCGATACCCGCGACCGAGAACAAAAGAAGTACATTGGCGACGTCGAGCCCGATATTGAGCGTGGTCGCCATGCGCATCTGCGGGTGCACCGTGTCGAGGAATTCATGCATCGCCTCGCGTGCATAGGCATCCTCGCGTCCCGCATGGGCGAACAGCTTCACCGTCATGATGTTGGTGTAGCTGTCGACCACGCGGCCGGTCATGGACGAGCGCGCATGGGACTGGCGTTCCGATATGGCTCGCATCTTCGGCAGGAAGTGACGGAGCAACCCCGCATAATAGACGAACCAGACCAGGAACGGGACGATCATCCATGCATCGAGCGCGGCCATCAGAACGAGCGCGCCGCCGAAATAGACACCGACATAGACGAACACATCGACGATCTTGGTGACCGTCTCGCGCACGCCCAGCGCCGTCTGCATCACCTTGGTGGCGACCCGGCCGGCGAACTCGTCCTGATAAAAGCCCATCGACTGGCGCAGCATGTAGCGATGCGCCTTCCAGCGCACGATCATCGGATAGTTGCCGAACAGCACCTGGTGCATGATGAAGGTGTGCGCCATCGCCGCGAGCGGCAGCAGCACCACGATGATGAAGCCCATCCAGAAAAGGCTGCGGCCCTGATCGGCAAAGAAGGTCTCGCGATCGGCCGCGCCAAGCCAGTCGACGATATTGCCAAGGAAGCTGAAGATCAGCACCTGCAAAACCGAGATGATGGCCGTGAGCGTCGCCATGCCGGCAAGCCAGGGCCAGATATCCCTGGTGTAATGCCAGCAAAAGGCCAAGAGGCGGCCGGGCGGTTGCGCCGGCCGCGTCATGGGAAACGGATCGATTCGATTTTCAAACCAGGCGAACATGGCAAGCCTCAGTGTGGACATAGGTGGTGCGACATGGCGCGAAAACCACCGTGGAAATCATGGGTCGGACGATCCGGCGGCACGCGCGTCTCTCGCCGGCCAGCGTCCGCCCCACGGCATCGTTCGCGGCAAGCACGGCACGGATCGACGCAACGACACAGGCAAGAAGGCCGATCGGCAGGATCGATAGGACAAGAACCGCCTTCAGGACCGGGAACAGACGGTTCCTGCAAGCCGACCGGTGGCGCATGTCCGGGCCGTGGGCCCGCTTGGGGGGTTGAACAGGCATGACCGTCTTACGTTTGGGAGAACCAAACCAGCGGCCGCGACGTTCAAGGGTGATGCAGTGTCGGAACCGCTGGTGCTAATGCGCGGAACGGAGCCGGATAAGGCGCGGCTTGCCGATCGGCGGTGCGAACAGAATGTTCGAGATGACAAACACAATGCTATCCATGCCCGCCTCCTGTCCCGAGAGCACCAACGTCGCTTTGTCGATAGCCGATGGCCCGCAAAAAGGCAACCGGCCGATCGGGTCGAACGGACGCCCTGCCTTTAAAAAGCCGCTAAAACGCCGCGCTCGGCGATCCGGCCGGTGCCCTCATGTCCCGGTGCGGGATGCCCGCGTCCAGATATTCGTCCGAGCAGGTCCGGAAACCGAGCTTTTCATAGAACGCCATGGCGTGCACCTGGCTGGACAGAAAGAAGTGGCGGCCCTCGGACAGCGCATCCTCGGCCAGATCGTCCATCAGGAAGCGCATCAGCGCCGCGCCCAGGCCGCCGCCGCGTGCGGCGGGCAAGATCGCCACGCGCTGGATCTTGAACCGGTCCCCGAGCGGCAGCACGCGCGCGGCGCCGACCGGCCTGTCGGCCTCGAACGCCAGATAGTGGAAGCATCGCGCATCCAGCCCGTCGCGTTCGAGAGCCGGCTCGACGCATTGCTCGCGCACGAACACCCGATGGCGAATCGCAAGGCACGCGGCCAGGTCGGCCTCGCCCTGCGCGCGGCGCAGCGTCCGGTCGGCTCGTGATGCCATGGGCTCAGTCCGCGGTCGGCAGGCGGCGCATGGTGAACTCGATGAGATCGCCGTCGAGCACGCGCCAGCTCTCGACCTGTGTCCAATAGGCGGCCTTGGGGTATTGGTCGAACCATTCGCGCGCCTTGCGCCGCGCTTCGTCGCGGTTCAGCCGATAGGTCTGGCGCACGAAGCCGGGAGAGCCGCCCGCGCGACCGGCCCTGAGATGGCGGCTGACGAGGGCGCGCGGCGGTTTTGGCGGGACCATCCCATACCTCCATTGGCCGGACCATAGCATAAAGGCTATCCGCGCCAAGCCTTGATCTCGGCGTGACGGACACCTTGGCAAGCGTCCGGTCGCGCGATAGGCCTTGGAGCGGACAGTGACGAGGGGACGAACGGTTGGGTCATGGCTGAACGACCAGAGCTGCCGGCGGGCTTGCCGGCCGACATAGAGGACAGGAAGGCGCGGGCCAGGGCCTGGTTCGAGGCGCTGCGCGACCGGATCTGCACCGCCTTCGAGCAGCTTGAGGACGAGTTGAGCGGCCCGTTCAGCGAATACGCGCCGGGCCGGTTCGAGCGCAAGGCGTGGGATCGCGAGCAGGGCGCGGGCGGCGGCGGCGTGATGTCGATGATGCATGGCCGCGTCTTCGAGAAGGTCGGCGTCCACACCTCCACCGTCCACGGCGCGTTCTCCGAGGAGTTCCGCAAGCAGATTCCGGGCGCCGGCGACGATCCGCGCTTCTGGGCCTCGGGCATCTCGCTGATCGCCCATCCGCAAAATCCCAACGTACCCGCCGTGCACATGAACACACGCTTCGTCGTCACCACCTCCTGGTGGTTCGGCGGCGGCGCCGACCTGACGCCGGTGCTCGATGCGCGCCGCACGCAGCAAGACGCCGATACGGTCGCCTTTCACAAATCGTTCGAACTGGCCTGCTCCAAGCACGCGGTCGCCGACCACCCCAGGCTCAAGGCTTGGTGCGACGACTATTTCCATCTGCACCACCGCGACGAGCCGCGCGGCATCGGCGGTATATTCTACGACTGGCAGCACTCGCCCGACCATGACGGTGGATGGGACGCCGATTTCGCCTTCACCCAAGATGTCGGCCGGACGTTTCTGATCGTCTATCCGCACCTTGTCCGGCGCAACTTCAACGCCAACTGGACCGATGCCCAGCGCGAGGAGCAGCTTGTGCGCCGCGGCCGCTATGTGGAGTTCAACCTGCTCTACGATCGCGGCACCATCTTCGGGCTGAAGACCGGCGGCAATGTGGAATCGATCCTGTCCTCCATGCCGCCGGCGGTGAAGTGGCCTTAGGACGTGTCCGACTCAGGGCCTGTGGGGTTGCGCGGCAAGCGCGATGAGCGCCCGGCGATCGAGCGCGAACCCGCTCTCGATCCATTTTTCCTCAAGCCCTTGAAGGGCCTCGCCCAGCGAGGGGCCGGGCGCGAAGCCGGCCGCGATCAGGTCGCGGCCGGACAGCGGGAAGCGCGGCCGCCGCCAGCCTTCGGCACGGTCCAGAAGGGCGGCCAGCGCGGCCGCGCCCGGCGCGCCGGCGCCACGCCGGGCGATTTCAAGGCGCAGGCCGTCGACGATCGCCGCCCGGTCGCCGCGATAAAGCAGCCGGTCGAACGCGCTGCGCTCGATGCCGGCGGCCGGCAGAACAGCCCCGCCGGCCGCGACCAGCCGCGCGCGCACCGCGTTGGGCAGCTTCCAGCGCCGCGCCAGGCCGTCCGCCACATCCGTTCGCGGCGGGATGATGACCATCAGCCGCAGCACGGCGTCGGCCGGCCAGCCATGGGCACGTTCGGCCGCCATCAGCCCGTGAATGCCCTCAATGCCCCATTTTTCGCTTTCGGGCAGCAGCAGCGTGAGCACGCCCGTCTGGCGCATCCACAACAGCGCCCGCGAGGGATCGGCGGCGGCCAGAAGCCTGCGCATCTCGGCCCAGACGCGCTCGACGGAAAGGCCCTTCATGCCGTCCTTGAGGCGGGCGCATGCCTTCAAGCCCTCGGCGTCGGGCCGGCCCTTGCCGTACCAGGCAAAGAAGCGGAAGAAGCGCAGGATGCGCAGATAGTCCTCGCGAATGCGGTCTTGCGGATCGCCGATGAAGCGCACCACGGCCTTCTCGATATCGGCCCGGCCGTCGACGAGATCGACGATCGTGCCGTCCGGCTCGGCATAGAGCGCGTTGATGGTGAAATCGCGCCGCTGCGCATCATGCTCCCAACTGCGTCCGAAACGGACGACCGCGCGCCGTCCGTCCGTCTCCACATCCTCGCGCAGCGTTGTGATCTCGAACCCCCTGCCGTCGACAATGGCGGTGAGCGTGCCATGCGCCATGCCGGTGTCGACCGCCCTGATCCCCGCCGCGCCGAGCCGCCGCATCGTCTCCCTGGGCAGACAGGTCGTGGCGATGTCGATGTCGGCGACCGGCCGGCCCATCAGCGTGTTGCGGACCGCGCCGCCGACGATGCGCGCCTGCTCGCCATCGGCCGAAAGCACGCTCAAAATGCGCTGCAAATCAGCGTCATGCAGCCAGTCGACATCGAGGCGCGGCCCCGTCACGCATAGAGCCTTTCATAGATCATGCGGATGATGCCGGCCGTGACGCCCCAGATGCGATAGCCGCCATAGGGAATCTCGTAGAAAGATCGCTCCCTGCCCTTCCAGGTGAGGCTCGCCGTGCGATGGTTCGCCGCGTCCATCAGATAGGCCAGCGGCACGTCGAAAATGGCATCCACCTCGTCGGGGTTCGGCCGCACCGGCGGATCGCCCTCGATCACCGCCAGCACCGGGTGGATGCGAAAGCCCGATCCGCTCAGATAGACCGGCATGCGCCCGACCGGCCGCGCCCAGTTGGGACCGATGCCCGTTTCTTCCTCGCATTCGCGCAGCGCCGCCGCCTCCGGCGAGGCGTCCTGGGGATCGATGCGCCCGCCCGGAAAGGCGATCTGGCCCGAATGGGTGCGCATCGCCTCGGTGCGCTTGGTCAAGAGCATATGCGCCTCGCCACCCCGATCGATCACGCCGATCAGCACGGCCGCTTCCTTTTTGGCGTGATCGCGAATGGCATCGGCCAGGTCGGGATTGAACCGGAAGTCGCCGTCCTCGTCGCGATCGGTGAAGGCATGGCCGGCGGCGCGGACGGCGAAATCGGCGACCCGCGCCAATGTCGGTTCGGCGAGCCTCAAGACGCGGCCTCCGCAAGCGCCGCGTCCAGCTCGGCGCTTTTCATCACCGGGAAAGCGGCGCCGCCCGAATGGACGACGAACATGGAGACACCGCCGATTTCCTCGTGCCGCCCCAGTTCGATCAGATCGTACATGACCGCGCGGCTGACCAGCGCTTCGAGCCGGCCGCGCACATGCAGATACGGCTTGACCCCCATCGTCCGCCCTTCGATCGCGAACCGGAGCGGATGCTCGGGGCCGGCCTCGACCACATCGCCCACCCCGGTGCGAAAGGTCAGAACCGTTTGACCGGCACGGTCTCCCGCATGCATCTCCACGGCCAGGAAAGGCGCGTCGGCGACGCGGATGCCGATCTTCTCGGCCGGCGTGACCAGATAGGTCCTGCCGTCCTCATCCTTGCGCAGCACGCTTGAGAACAGCCTGACGAGCGCCGGCCGGCCGATCGGCGTGCCCAGATAGAACCAGGTGCCGTCGGCGGCGATCTCCATGTCGATGTCGCCGCAATCGGGCGGGTTCCACGTTTCGACCGGCGGCGCGCCGCCACCAGCGCCGGCACGCGCGATCAGGGCCTCCAGCCCCTTAAGGTCCGCCGGCGCCGTCGCCTTCGATTTGCCGTTTTCGCCCATTTGCCTCTCTGAGAGCCGAGCGGCACCGAAATGCTGTGAAGTCACGAAATAGTCACCCCGGCGTCTCTTGTCAGCACCCGGCCCTGTTTTACCTTGGATTGCGCCCGGAACAACTGGAGATCAAGATGAGCGTTCACGCCAACACCGAAACCGTCGGTGAAGCCGAGATCATCGCGCAGGCGCAAACCGCCCTCCAGGACATCGCCGCCGTCAAGGGCGAGATCGCCAACGTCATCTTCGGCCAGGAGGACGTGATCCAGAACGCGATCGTGTCGATCCTTTCGGGCGGGCACGCCCTGCTCGTCGGCGTGCCGGGCCTTGCCAAGACCAAGCTGGTCGATACGCTCGGCACCGTGCTTGGCCTGGGCAGCGGCCGCATCCAGTTCACGCCGGACCTGATGCCCGCCGACATTCTCGGCTCGGAAGTGCTTGAGGAAGACGAGGGCGGCAAGCGCCATTTCCGCTTCGTCAAGGGTCCGATCTTCACCCAGCTTCTGATGGCCGATGAGATCAACCGCGCCAGCCCGCGCACCCAGTCCGCGCTGTTGCAGTCGATGCAGGAATATCACGTCACCGTCGCCGGCAGGCACTACGACCTTCCCGGGCCGTTCCACGTGCTGGCGACGCAGAACCCGCTCGAACAGGAGGGCACATATCCCCTGCCCGAGGCGCAGCTCGACCGGTTCCTGATGCAGATCGACATCACCTATCCGCAGATCGAGGCCGAGCGGCGGATTCTGATCGACACGACCGGGATCGAGGCCGCAAGGGCCAGGCCGGTGATCGGGGCGGCGCGGCTTCAGGAGTTGCAGACGCTGGTGAGGCGCATGCCGGTGCCCGAAAGCGTGGTCGAGGCGATCCTGGCGCTGGTGCGCTCGGCGCGCCCCGGCACGGGCACCCAGGCCACCGACCGGCACGTGGCCTGGGGGCCTGGGCCGCGCGCCAGCCAGGCGCTGACTTTGTGCGCCCGCGCCCGCGCGCTCTATCAGGGCCGCTACGCGCCGTCCGTCGACGATGTGCGCGCGCTTGCCGAACCGATCCTGCAACACCGCATGGCCCTGACGTTCGCCGCCCGCGCCGAGGGCATGAGCGTGCCCTCCGTGATCGCCGGGCTCGTGGACGGGCTGGAATAAGCGCCGCCATATGGTCACGATCGGACAAAGGAGCGAACGCGCGGACCAGGCCCACACCCTGCAAAGGGCGCGGCACCGGGCCTCGCTCGTCCCCGGCCTGCTCGTCGATGCGCGCAGGATCGCCAACACCGTGATGGCGGGCTGGCACGGCCGCCGCCGGCGCGGCATCGGCGAGACCTTCTGGCAGTACCGGCCCTATCGGCCCGGCGAGACGCTGGCGCGGATCGACTGGCGCCGCTCGGCCCGCGACGACCACACCTATGTGCGCGACCTGGAATGGGAGGCCGCCCACACGGTGTGGATATGGGTCGACCTGTCGCCCTCCATGCTGTTCAGGTCCAGGGGCGCCCGAACCTCCAAGGAGGAGCGCGCCCTGATCGTGGCGATCGCCATGGCCGACCTTCTTTCGGCGGCCGGCGAGCGGATCGGCTGTCCGGGCCTGCTGCGCCCGCGCGCCTCCCGCGGCGGGGCCGAGCGGCTCGCCGCCGCGCTGATGGGCGATCTCGGCGCCGGGCATGGCGACTGGCCGCCCCTGTCGATGGTCCGGCGCCATTCGGAGATGCTGATCGTCAGCGACTTCCTGCGCCCGGTCGAGGCGTGCGAGGCGTTCCTGAACGACGTCGCCCGGCACGGCCCGCGTCCGCATCTGGTCGAGATCGCCGACCCCGCCGAGGAGGACTTTCCCTATCGCGGACGCACCGAGTTCCTCGATCCGGAAACGGGCGAGCGCATCACCTCGGGCCGCGCCCAGGACTGGCATGACGAATACAGGGCGCTGCGTTCGGCGCGCCGGGCCGCGCTGCGCCAGCGCGCCCACAGGCTCGGCGGCAGCTACACCGTCAGCCGCACCGACGCGTTGGCCTCCGAAACGCTGGTGCGCCTGCACGGCCTTCTGACCGGCAACCCCGAAGAGGTCGCATCGATCGACGCGCCAGGGGCCTCGCCATGACGGGCGCGCTCGGCTTCACATATCCGCTCGTGCTCGCCGCGCTCGCGCTGCTGCCCGTGATCTGGTGGCTCCTGCGGCTGATCCCGCCGCGACCGCAGACCGAACTGTTCCCGCCGCTGCGCATCCTGGTGCGCTTGGTCAAGCGCGAGGAAACGCCGGCCAAGAGCCCCTGGTGGCTGACCGCGCTGCGGCTGACCCTGACGGCGCTGGTGATCGTCGCGCTCGCCCGCCCGGTGCTCAACCCGCACAGCGAACTGGCCTCCGGCGAGGGCCCGCTCCTGATCCTGATCGACAATGACTGGGCGGCGGCGCCCGACTGGCAGGCGCGTGTGCGCACCGCCGGGGCGCTGCTGCGCCAGGCGTCCGAACGGGACCGTCCCGTGGCGCTGGCCGCCAGCGTCGCCGCCCCCGCCGCCCCGGTTGGGCTGAGCGATGCAGGCGCGGCCGCCGAAGCGCTCGGCGCGCTGCAACCGGTCGCCGGCCGCGCCGACCGGGCGCGCGCGCTCGACAGGCTCCTGAACGCGGCGGGCAACGCGGACGCCGCACCGGCCCTTGCCCTGATCGACACCGGCCTTGCCGAGGCGTCCGACCAGGACTTCGGGGCGGCCCTTGCCGATGCGGACCTTTCGGACCTGGTCCGCTTTTCCGCACGGGACCGCGCGCTCGCCGCCATCACCGCCGCCGACAATCGCTCGGACGGGTTCGCGCTGACGCTCGCGCGAACCGAAGGCGGACCCGCCGAGCCGACCGTCGCCCTCTACGACAGCCGCGAGCGCCTGCTGGGCCGCGCGGACGCCCTCTTCGAAGGCGGCGCGACAGGGACCGGGGTCACCTTCGACATTCCGTTCGAACTGCGCAACGACATCGCCGTCGCGCGCATCGACGGCCAGCCGCACGCGGGCGCGGCCTATCTGCTCGACGAGAACAACCGCCGTCGCCGCGTCGCGCTGCTGACGGGCCTTGCCGGCGAGGAGGCGCAGCCGCTCCTGTCGCCGCTCTTTTACATCTCGCGCGCGCTCGCGCCCTTCGCCGATCCGATCGAGCCGCGCACGGGGGACCTGTCCGTCGACATTCCCGAGATGATCGACCAGGGCCCGGCGATGATCGTGATGGCCGATATCGGCGTGCTGCCCGCCTCCGCGGCCGCACGGCTCGACCGATGGCTGGAGGCGGGCGGAACGCTGGTGCGGTTCGCCGGCCCGCGCCTTGCCGCCTCGGCCGCCGACGACCCCTATCTTCCGGTGACCTTGCGCGCCGGACAGCGCGAACTGGGCGGCGCCCTGTCATGGAGCGAGCCGCAGGCGGTCGCCGCCTTTTCGCCCGAAAGCCCGTTCGCCGGGCTCGCCCCGCCGCAGGATGTCTCGGTCAGCCGGCAGATCCTCGCCCAGCCCGACGCCGACCTCGCCGGGCGCACCTGGGCCAGCCTTGAGGACGGCACGCCGCTCGTCACCGGCGCGCGACGCGGCGAGGGCGCGATCGTGCTGTTCCACGTCACCGCCGAGGCGACCTGGTCGAACCTGCCGATCAGCGGCACCTTCGTCGACATGCTCCGGCGCATCACCGACTTTGCCCGCAACACCGCGTCCGGAACGACCGCGGCGCCGCGCGCCGCCGAGACCGGTGCCGCGCTGCCGCCGCTGCGCACGCTGCGGGGCGACGGCGCGCTGACCGTGCCACCGGCCCATGTACGGCCCTACGATCCCGGAACGACCGGGCCGACAGTCGACTTCGAGAACCCGGCCGGCCTTTACGGCGCGGCACAAGGCTTCATCGCCCGCAACGTGCTGGCGCACGGCGAGACGCTCGCGCCCTTCGAGCCGGCCGCGCCCGGCCTTGAGGTCGCCGAGCGGGCGCTGGTCGCCGAGGAACGGGCGGATCTTTCGGGCTGGCTGTTCCTGATCGCCTTCATAGTGTTGATCGCCGATACGATCGCGGTTCTGTGGATCAACGGGCGCCTGTCGACGGGCGCCGCGCCCCGGCGCGGGCCGCCGCGCCGAAGGGCCATGGCCGCCGGGCTCGCGCTTCTGGCCTGCGTCGCAACCCTTGCGATCGCGGCGCCTTCCGCGCTGGCTCAGAACGCAGGGACACGGGACGCGCGGGCCGGCGACGAGGCGATCCTCGAAGCGCTGGAGACAACGCGCATCGCCTACGTGCTGACCGGCGACGAGGCGGTCGACGAGACGAGCCGGGCGGGCATTGACGGTCTGAGCCGCTTCCTTGCCTCGCGCACCGCCTTCGAGCCCGGCACGCCCATGGCGCTCGACATCGAGGCGGACGAGTTGGCCTTCTACCCCCTGATCTATTTTCCGATCAGCGCACTGGCAGAC
>NZ_CFIFWG010000069.1:0-410 GCF_984466335.1 Roseitalea sp.
GGTCGCAAGGCGGCGCGCGTTCTTTTCACGCCGCGTCCGGATCGAACCCCTCGAACGTCATCTGGTCGGCATGGGCGCGGCTAAGGGCGACATGGCCGGGCGTGCGCACGGTCCATGTGATGACCGGCATGCCGCGCGCGCGCACCTTGTCGACGAAGCGGTTGGGCAGCGCGGTGACCTGGTAGGAGACGAAATCGATGCCCAGATCGAGCGCGGCCTCGTGCGCGGCCAGCGCCGGCGCGCCGATCCCCTCGGCGGTCAGGCCGAGCGGCACGCCGGCCCCGGTGTCGCCGAACGCGCCGATAAGCGCGTGCGCGAACGCCATCACCGCGACCGGCCCGGCATAGCCTTCAAGCGCCACGGCCACGGCGCCGGCGAGGGCGCCATTGCGATCGCCGCTGTCCTTCATC
>NZ_CFIFWG010000069.1:420-14795 GCF_984466335.1 Roseitalea sp.
CCACCGGAACGCGGCCGCCGACATGGGCGAGCGTCTCGCGCAGCGTCGGGATGCGGTCGGCGGTGCCGCCGACCGCAAGCGCGCCAAGTTCGTCGGCCGTCCGGGCCGCGACTGGTCCCACCGCGCCTGTCAGGCGGCCAAGATCGGCGTCGTGGAAGACCATCGCCGCGCCGTCCGCCGAAAGCTGCACGTCAAGTTCGATGGCGAACCGGCCGGCAATGGCCGCCTCGAACGCCGATGGCGTGTTCTCCCATCGCGCGCGGTTGCCGTCGTGAAGGCCGCGATGGGCGATGGGCCGCGCGGTCAGGAAGGGCAGGCCGGCCATCAGCTCTCGATGATCGCCTCGACCTCCACCGGGGCATTCAGCGGCAGGCACGCCATGCCGACGGCCGAGCGGGCATGGCGGCCATCGTCGCCGAGCGCCTCGACCAGAAGGTCCGAGGCGCCGTTGGCGACCAGGTGCTGGCTGGTGAAGTCGGGCGAAGACGCGACGAACACGGTGATCTTCACGATCCGCCGGATCGCCGCCAGATCGCCGAGCGCGGCCCTGGCCTGGGCCAGAATGTTGATCGCGCACCATCTGGCCGCCTCCCGGCCCGCTTCCAGCCCGATATCGGCGCCGACAAGCCCGGTGGCTGTCAGCACGCCGTCGCGAAAGGGCAACTGGCCCGAGGTGAACAGCAGATGGCCCGTGCGGGTGTAGGGCAGATAGTTGGCGGCCGGCGCCGCGGCGTCCGGAATTTCAATTCCCATCGCGGCAAGCCGCGCTTCGATCGTCTGGTTCATCGTCTTTCATCCCCTTCCGAGAGGCCCTTGCGGCAGGCGGACCCCTTGCCTCGCTTATGCCCATACGTTTCCTATAGTGGCGGGCAAAAGGAAAGTGAGTCCCGATGAGTGTTTATCGAAATGCAGGTCTTGTGACGGCCGGAATTGTCGCATTGGCCGCACCTGCGCCGGCCCATGCGGGCAACGTGCAGCTCAGCCCGCACCGTGCCGTCTATGCGGTCGAACTGGAGGAGGCGACCGACCGCAGCGGCATCACCGGCATGCGCGGCCGCATCGTCTACGAGTTTCGCGGTTCGGCCTGCGACGGCTATACGACCAGCTTCCGGTTCGTTACGCAGATCACGGCGCGAGGCGGCGGGCGGGTCACCGACCAGCAGACGACGACCTTCGAGGAGGCCGACGGCTCGGCGTTTCGCTTCATCACGCGCACATTCGTCGATCAGCGGCCCGACCGCACGATCAAGGGAACGGCCGAGCGGGGCGCCGATGCGACGCTTGTGATGCTGACCGAGCCCGAAGACAAAGAGCTGCGGCTCGATCCGGCGGCCTTTCCGACGGCCCATATGATCGACCTGATCGAACGGGCGGCGGCCGGCGAACGCTTCTACGAGAAAAAGCTGTTCGACGGGTCGGACGATGCCGACGCGGTGATGACCACCACCGTCGTCATCGGACCGGAAAAGAACGCCCGGGACGACGATCCCGACGCCGTCGGCGCGGTCGCCGGAAAACCGTTCCGCAACGTCTCGGTCGCCTATTTCGGCGAGACCGCGCAAGGGCAGGGCGAGAACCTGCCCGAATATCGCATCGCCTTCAAGCTGCACGACAACGGCATCACCCGGTCGCTCGAAATGGATTATGGCGACTTCCGCCTGTCGGGTACCATGGAAGAGCTCGAACTGTTCGCGCCCGAGGAGTGCGGCTAGGCGCCCTGTCCCATCCGGGAACGGCTTGCAAAGGCGGGCGCTTTGGGCTAAGCGCCCGCCCATTCCACACACGGCGCAGGCATTGTCCGGGAGACATCCGGGCACGGCCACCGGTGGCGGGAAACCGCTGAGGCGTCGTGGAGGCCAAACCGGAAAGGATCTTAACGCATGGCTTTGCCAGACTATTCCATGCGCCAGCTGCTCGAAGCTGGCGTGCACTTCGGCCACCAGACCCACCGCTGGAACCCGAAGATGGCGCCGTATATCTTCGGCGACCGCAACAACATCCACATCATCGACCTGTCGCAGACCGTGCCGCTGCTCGAACAGGCGCTCAAGAGGGTCTCCGACACGGTGGCCGGCGGCGGGCGCGTGCTGTTCGTGGGCACCAAGCGCCAGGCCTCCGAGATCATCGCGGACGCCGCCAGGCGCTCGGCGCAATATTACGTCAACGCGCGCTGGCTGGGCGGCATGCTGACCAACTGGAAGACGATCTCCAATTCGATCGCGCGCCTGCGCAAGCTCGAAGAGTTGCTGGGCGGGGAGGCCGAGGGCTTCACCAAGAAGGAGCGCCTCAACCTTGAGCGCGAGCGCGAAAAGCTCGACCGCGCCCTTGGCGGCATCAAGGACATGGGCGGCATTCCGGACCTGATGTTCGTGATCGACACCAACAAGGAAGCGATCGCCATCCAGGAGGCGCACCGTCTGAACATTCCCGTCGTCGCGATCATCGATTCCAACTGCGATCCGGACATTGTTGATTTCCCGATTCCGGGCAACGACGATGCGGCGCGGGCCATCTCGCTCTACTGCGACCTGATCGCGCGGTCCGCGATCGACGGCATCGAGCGCCAGCAGGGCGCCTCCGGCGTCGATCTTGGCGCGCAGGCCGAGGCGCCCGCCGAGGCCGCGATCCTGGAGGCCGATGCCGCCGCGCCGGTCCAGGAGGCGGCCGCGCAAGCCTAGCCAGGCATCAGGACGAGCAAGGGATGGGCGCGCGCGGGCCTTGCGGCCCGCCGCCTTTTCATCACCGCGTCACACGAACCGGGCAACAGCCCGGTTCACCAGAACAATCCGATTTGATGCCGGTTCCGGACGGAATGCGGACCGGCGCGACGAGAGGCAAGACGATGAGCATTTCCGCCGCATTGGTGAAACAGTTGCGCGAGTTGACCGGCGCAGGGATGATGGACTGCAAGAGGGCGCTTGAGGAAACCGGCGGCGACCTTGATGCGGCCGTCGACTGGCTGCGCAAGAAGGGCATCGCAAAGGCCGAGAAGAAGTCCGGGCGCACCGCCGCCGAGGGTCTGATCGGCGTGGCGGCCGCCGGCGCCGCCGCCGTCGTCGTCGAGGTCAATTCCGAAACCGATTTCGTTGCGCGCAACGAGGCGTTCCAGACGCTGGTCGCCGACGTCGCCAGGGTCGCGCTCGACGCGGACGGTTCGGTCGAGGCGGTCGCCGCGGCCGCCTATCCGGGCTCGGACAAGACCGTCGAGCAGGCGATCAAGGACGCGGTCGCAACGATCGGCGAGAACATGACGCTGCGCCGTTCGGCCAGGCTCGCGGTCGGCGCGGGGACCGTGGCGACCTATATGCACAACGCGGTCAAGGCCGATCTGGGCAAGCTGGGCGTTCTGGTCGCCATCGAGACCGCCGGCAGCGCCCAGGCCGCCTCGGCCATCGGCCGGCAGATCGCCATGCATGTGGCCGCGACCAACCCGATGGCGATCGATGTCGACGATCTCGACCCGGCGGCGATCGCGCGCGAAAAGGCGATCTTCTCCGAGCAGGCCAAAGCGTCCGGCAAGCCCGACAACATCGTCGACAAGATGGTCGAGGGCCGGCTGCGCAAGTTCTACGAGGAGGTCTGCCTTCTCAAGCAGGCCTTCGTCATCAACCCGGACCTGACGGTCGAGCAGGCGCTCAAGGGGGCCGAAAAGGACATCGGCGCGCCCGCCAGGATCGCGGCATTCACCCGCTTCGCGCTGGGCGAGGGGATCGAGAGGGACGAAGGCGATTTCGCCGCCGAGGTGGCCGCCGCCGCCAAGGGCTGACGGGCCCGCTCGTATACGCCCGAAACCGGGCGCTGCGTGACAAGGCGGTGCCCGTGTTGTATCGGGGCGCAACGATTCCGCCGCTGTTCTTTTGGTCTTTTGCGAACCCTTCATGACAGAACCGATCGCTTACAAACGCGTGCTGCTCAAAGTGTCGGGTGAGGCTCTGATGGGCGATCAGGGCTTCGGCATCGACGTGTCGGTCGCCGACAGGATCGCCGCCGACGTCAAGCAGGCCGTCGATCTGGGCGTGCAGGTCGCCATCGTGATCGGCGGCGGCAACATCTTTCGCGGCGTGGCGGTGGCCTCGCGCGGCGGCGACCGCGTCACCGGCGACCATATGGGCATGCTCGCCACGGTGATCAATTCTCTGGCCCTGCGCACGTCGCTGGTCAAAAGCGGGCTCGATGCGGTGGTGCTTTCGGCGATCGCCATGCCGCAGCTTTGCGAAAGCTTTTCCCAGCGCAAGGCGACATGGAACATTGAGCAGGGCCGCGTCGTCATCTTCGCGGGCGGCACGGGCAATCCCTATTTCACCACCGATTCCGCCGCCGCGCTCAGGGCCGCCGAGATCGGCGCCGACGCCCTGCTCAAGGGCACCCAGGTCGACGGCATCTACTCGGCTGACCCGAAGCAGGAGCCGGCGGCCGAGCGCTACGAGCGCCTGACGCACGCCCAGGTCATCGCGAAGGGACTGAACGTCATGGACATCGCCGCGGTGGCCTTGACCCGGGAGAACCGCATTCCCATCGTTGTCTTCTCAATCCACGAGCATGGCGGGCTCGGCCGTGTCGTCACGGGGCAGGGCCGCTCGACCGTGGTCAGCGAGAACTAGCTCTTGTCCTCATGGGCCCGGTGGATTTGGCATGAGACGATTGGGTTCGATACAAGGCGCATTGGCCGCCAAATCCATCGCTCTTATTGAGTGCATGACCTAAACCGGCCGACCGGAGGAACCCGTGCCATGAGTGAATATGACCCTGCCGACCTGTCGCGCCGCATGGAAGGCGCCATAAGCGTGTTCAAGAGCGATCTGGGCGGTCTGCGCACCGGGCGCGCCTCGGCATCGCTGCTCGATCCGATCACCATCGAGGCCTATGGCAGCACCATGCCGATCAGCCAGGTCGCCAACGTCACGGTGCCCGAACCGCGCATGCTGGCCGTCAATGTGTGGGACAAGGGCATGGTGGGCGCCGTCGAAAGGGCGATTCGCGATTCAAGCCTCGGTCTCAATCCGATGACCGATGGCGCCACCGTTCGGGTGCCCCTGCCGGAACTGAACGAGGAACGGCGCCGTGAATTGGTCAAAGTCGCCCATCAATACGCCGAAAACGCGCGGATTGCTGTGCGCCATGTGCGCCGGGACGGTATGGAAGCCTTGAAAAAACTCGAAAAAGACGGCGAGATCGGACAGGACGAGGGGCGCGCGGAATCCGAGACGGTCCAGAAACGGACCGATCAGTCGATTGCCCGCATAGATGAACTGCTGGCCGAGAAAGAGGCCGAGATCCTTCAGGTCTGACCACCGCGCGATTCCCCCCACCGTCCGGGCGCCCCGCGTCCCCCATGGAGACATGACGTGCTTTTCAAAGCGCCCGTTGACGACATAGCCGGCCCCGAACATGTCGCCATCATCATGGATGGAAACGGCCGCTGGGCCGCCGCGCGCTCCATGCCGCGCACGCTCGGCCACAAGGCCGGCGTTGAGGCCGTGCGCCGGACGGTGCGCGCCGCCCCGCGCTTCGGCATCCGCCACCTGACGCTTTACGCCTTTTCGTCGGAGAACTGGTCGCGGCCGCCCGAGGAGGTCCGCGATCTTCTGGGCCTTTTGCGCCTTTACATTCATCGCGATCTGACCGAGCTGGCGGCCAACGGCGTGTGCGTGCGCATCATCGGCAACCGCCAGGGGCTTCAGCCCGACATCGTCGCGTTGATCGAGCGCGCCGAGGAGCGCACGCGCGCCAATGTGCGCCTGAACCTGAACATCGCCTTCAACTACGGCGCGCGGGACGAGATCCTGCGCGCCGCCCAGGCGCTGGTCGACCAGGCGCGCCGGACGCCCGATTGCGACCGGCGGTTGACCGATGCCGATCTCAACGCCGCGCTTGACACGTCCGGCCTGCCGGATCCCGACCTGATCATCCGCACCAGCGGCGAGATGCGCCTGTCCAATTTCCTGCTTTGGCAGGCGGCCTATTCGGAATTCGTGTTCCTCAATTGCATGTGGCCGGACTTCGACGAAGCCGAACTGGCGTTTGCCCTTGAGGAATATGCCCGGCGCGAGCGCCGCTACGGCGCGGTCGCACCGGTGCGGAACGCGGCCCTATGAGCAACCTGACCGCCCGGATATGGTCCGGTGTGGTGCTCGGCGCGATTTTTCTTCTCGCCACGGCCCTGGGCGGGGCGCCCTTCATGGTTCTGGTGACGCTGACGGCGGCGGTCTTCTGGTCCGAATGGACCGACATGAAGATGCCCGGCGCCGACGACCGCCTCCAGGCAACCGGCATACTGGCGCTGATCGGCTGCGCGGCGGTTATCTTGTTTGTGCCGCCGTCAACGCACATTGTGTTGCTCGTCGTGATCCTTGCGGCGTTCGCCGTGGCCGCGATCGGTCTTGGCGATGCGCGGGCCATCGGCGGCTTCGTCTATGCCGCGCTGCTGCTGATCAGCCTTGGGGGGCTGCGCGGGCACTGGGGGTTCGAGCCGGGCCTGGCGGCGATCATCTTTCTTGCCGCCGTGGTCTGGGCGACCGACATTGGCGGCTATTTCGTGGGGCGCTCGGCCGGTGGCCCGAAGCTGGCCCCGCGCATCTCGCCCAACAAGACGATCGCCGGCGCACTGGGCGGCCTTGGCGCCGCGGTCGCCGCGGGCCTGGTCGTGCACGTGCTGTTCGGCGTCGCCGGATGGGGGGTCGCCGCCATGCTGGCGGTGCTGCTGTCGGTTCTGTCGCAGGCGGGCGACCTTTTCGAATCCTGGATCAAGCGCCGCGCCGGGGTCAAGGATTCCGGTCGCGTCATTCCCGGCCATGGCGGTGTGATGGACCGGGTCGACGGTCTTGTTTTCGCCGCGATTGGCCTATGGTTTGCCTGCGTGCTCAAGGCCGGCATGACCGAGCCGGCACGCGCCTTTTTCTGAGCCGGACGGAGTGCCGATGATCGACTTTGTGACAAATCTGGCTTCCACGGACGGTTTCATTATCGGCATCGTTCTGCCGTTCCTGTTCGTGCTGACGGTCGTCATCTTCTTTCACGAGTTGGGTCACTATCTGGTGGGCCGCTGGTGCGGTATCGGAGCGAAGGTGTTTTCGGTCGGGTTCGGGCCCGAACTGCTCGGCTTCACCGACCGCAGCGGAACGCGCTGGCGCCTGTCCGCCATTCCGCTTGGCGGCTATGTGCGGTTCGTCGGCGACATGAACGCGGCCTCGGCGGGCGCGGCGGACGACGGCGATCTGACCGAGGCGGAGCGCTGCCGGGCGTTCCACACAAAGAGCGTGTGGCGGCGCGCGGCCACCGTGCTTGCGGGCCCCGCCGCCAACTTCCTGCTGGCGATCGTCATCTTCGCGTTCGTGCTGGCGGTCTTCGGGCGCACGGTGGCGGACCCGGTGGTCGCCGATTTGCGCGAGGGCGGCGCGGCCCAGCAGGCCGGCCTGCTGCCCGGCGATCGCTTCGTGAGCCTCGACGGCCGAACGATCGAGAGCTTTTCGGATGTCCAGCGCCATGTCGCGCCGCGCGCCGGCTCGCCGATCGAGGCCGTCATCGACCGCAGCGGCGAGCGGATCGCCCTGACCGTCACGCCGGAACGGCTCGAAATCGAGGACCGGTTCGGCAACACGATCGAGCAGGGCGTCATCGGCGTCATCAGCAATCCCCAGATGGGGCGCTACCGCGTCGAGGATTACGGGCCGCTGGAGGCGGTCGGCCTGGGCGTGCAGGAGACCTGGTTCGTGGTCGCCCGTACCGGCGGCTATCTTGCCGGCGTGATCATGGGGCGCGAGAACGCCGATCAGATCGGCGGGCCGATTCGCATCGCGCAGGTGTCGGGGCAGGTGGCCACGCTCGGCTTTGTCGCGCTGTTGAACCTGACGGCCATCCTTTCGGTTTCCATCGGCCTTCTGAACCTTTTGCCGGTGCCCATCCTCGATGGCGGCCACCTGTTGTTCTATGCCTATGAGGCCGTGCGCGGCAAACCGCTCTCGGAAACCGCGCAGGAATATGGCTACCGGGTCGGCTTTGCGCTCGTGATCGGCCTGATGGTGTTTGCGACATGGAATGACATCACGATTATTTTCGGCAGCGGTTAGGGTGTGAACAGCGCCCAGAAAGGTGCGATTCTTAGATGCTTCGTTTACCATATCGGCCTGCCATGCGTTGCGAAATCGCCACTAAGCGGCACAGGGTAAACGCTTTTTAACCTGGTTGCTTGCGTGTGTGCGAAAAGCCTGCGATACCGATTCCGACATTGTGGGCGACAATTCCGGCCCGGACCGGGCCATGCAGATTGGGGACATTACCGCATGAAGGCGGCTCCTAGGTTCTTGAGCGCGGTATCGGCGGCGGCCTTGGCGATCGCGCCCGCGGCCGGCGGCGCGGCGGCCGTTCAACTCGTGACGACCGCCGGCGCGCACGCCGCCGTCGTGACGTCGATTTCCGTGCGCGGCAACCAGCGCGTCTCCGAGCAGACCATCGCCGAATTCGTCGGTTACCGTTCCGGCCGCAACTATTCGGGTTCGGACATCAACGACGCCGTGCGCGCGCTGTTCCGTTCTGGGCTGTTCTCCAACGTGTCGATCGTCACCTCGGGCGCGGCGCTTGTCGTGACCGTCGAGGAGTTCGCCACCGTCAACCAGGTGCTTTTCCAGGGCAACCGGCGGCTCGACGACGACCGGCTGCGGGCCGTCGTGCAACTGGCGCCGCGCGGCCGCTTCGAGCAGGCCACGCTCGACGCCGACGTCGAGGCCCTGGTCGAAGCCTACAGCCGGACCGGCCGCGGCGACGTGACCGTGAACGCCAGCGCCGTCGATCTGGGCGAGAACCGCGTCAACGTGATCTTCCAGATCGTCGAGGGCGATCGCACGCGCATCGCGCGCATCACCTTCACCGGCAACAACGCATTCAGCGACCGGCGCCTTCAGGCGGTGATCAGCACAAAGCCGTCCAATCCGCTGTCCTGGCTGACGCGCAACGACATCTATGACGACCAGCGCCTGGCGGCAGACGAAGAGGCGCTGCGCCGCTTCTACTTCGATCGCGGCTACGCCGACTTCCGTATCATCTCCTCTGCGGCCGATGTCGATCCGTCGACCGGCAATATCGTCATCAACATCGAGGTGGACGAGGGCGACCGCTACACGTTCGGCGGCATCGACATCGACACCACCGTCACCGGCGTCGATCCCGAAGCGCTCGCGCGCACCATCTCGACGCGCTCCGGCAGCGTCTACAGCGCGCGCGAGGTCGAGGACACGCTGATCAACATGTCCGAGCGGCTGGCCGGCGCCGGTTTCCCGTTCGCTGAGGTCACCCCCGTCGGCAACCGCGATTTCGACAACCGCACGATCGACGTCACCTATATCGTCGACCAGGGGCAGCGCGCGTTCATCGAGCGGATCGAGATCGTCGGCAACACGCGCACGCGCGACTATGTGATTCGCCGCGAGTTCGACCTGGCCGAGGGCGATGCCTTCAACCAGGTGCTGATCCGCCGCGCCCAGCGCCGGCTCGAAGCGCTCGACTTCTTCACGCGCGTGCAGATATCGACGCGGCCCGGCTCGTCCGCCGACCGGGTCGTCGTCGTCGTGCAGGTCGAAGACAAGCCGACCGGCGAGTTCGGCGTGGGCTTGGGCTATTCGACAGGCGGCCAGAACGAAGGGGTCAATGCCGAGGCATCGGTCACCGAACGCAACTTCCTGGGTCGCGGGCAGGCGATCCGCGTCGGCGTCGGCGGCAGCGTGGCCACGCGTACCTACAATCTGTCCTTCACCGAACCCTATTTCCTGGGCTACCGGGTCGCCGCCACGTTCGGCCTTTATCAGAACCGCAACGATCTGGGCGACTATGAACGACGGAGCACGGGCGGCTCGGTTTCGTTCGGCCTGCCCCTGACCGACCATCTGACGGCCAATGTCGGCTACAACTATCAGCGCGACGTCTACAGGGCCGACGGTCCCGACTGTACCGACCTGCCCGGTGACGCGGACAACAATTGCGGCGCGCCCGCCTTCGTGCAGCCCCGCATCGTCAGCGGGCAGCCACGCGTCAAATCGTCCGTCATATACGGCCTCGTCTACAACACGATCGACAACCGCAGCGAACCGCGCAGCGGCCTGTTCGTGCGCCTGAACCAGGAGGTCGCCGGGCTCGGCGGCGATGCGCGCTTCATCCGCACGACGGCGGACGCCTCCTACTACGTCACGCTTCTGGAAGATGCCGAGCTTGTGGGCCTTGTGCGCGGCGGCGCCGGCAACATCGCCGGGCTTGGCGCGCGCGTTGAAGGTTTCGACCAGTTCGAGATCGGCCCGCGCCGTCTGCGCGGCTTCGCCTTCAACGGGATCGGGCCGACAGACACGAATGGCAGTTTCATCGGCGGCACGTCCTACATCAACGCGACGGCCGAGATGCAGTTCCCGCTGCCGGCCTTCCCGCGCGATCTTGGCTTCAAGGGCGCGGTGTTCGCCGATGCGGCCACGCTGTTCGGATCGGACGTCGCCAATGCGCAGAACACGAGCTTGGCCTGGCGGGCTTCGGCCGGTCTGAGCGTGATCTGGCAGTCGCCCTTCGCGCCCCTGCGGTTCGATTACGCCTGGCCGCTGGTCAAGCAGGCCCACGACAAGGAGCAGCGCTTCTCCTTTTCGGTGTCGACCGCGTTCTGATCGCCTTGGATGCCCGGCCGAGAGCCGGGCGCAGTTTCTGGTGCAATCTTGGGCATAGACCCGCATTTTCACCGTTCCGAACTGCCCCTGCCGCTCGGCCGCGTTGCGTCCATGGGCGGCCTTGGCGCGCCGGACGAACAGACCGCCGGGCGGTGCGTCGCAACGCTTGCTCCGGCCGTCGAGCCGGTCGCCGGCAGCCTGGTGTTCATCGATGGCGCGCATGATCTTGCTCTTGATCCGCTTGCGGTGTGCGCGGCCGTGATCGCCGCGCCCGCGCTTGCCGAACGGCTGCCACAAGGCCCTGTCCCACTCGCCGCCGAAAGGCCCCGTCACGCCTTCCAGGACATCGCCCGCGCCCTTTTTCCCGACAGCATCGGCGATGCGCCGACGATAAGCGCGCCGGAGACCGCCCGGCGGACGCCGGCGGGCGCCACCGTGTCGGCCGGCGCGCGCCTTGAAGACGGCGTCGTGCTCGAACCGGGCGCCGTCGTCGGCGACGGCGTCGAGATCGGTGCGGGCACGATCGTCGGCGCCAACGCCGTGATCGCGCGCGGCTGCAAGATCGGCCGGAACTGCCGGATCGGGGCCGGCGCCTCGATCCAGTATGCGCTCGTCGGCGACCGGGTGCGCATCTTGCCGGGCGCGGCGATCGGCCAGGACGGGTTCGGCTACATCCCCCGTGCCGACGGACTGCGCAAGATGCCGCAGCTTGGCCGCGTGATCGTCCAGGACGATGTGGAGATCGGCGCCGGCACGGCCGTCGACCGGGGCACGCTGGGGGACACGGTGATCGGGCAGGGCGCCAAGATCGACAATCTGGTGCAGATCGCCCACAATGTGCGCATCGGCATGCACACCGTGATCGCCGGCCATTGCGGCATCTCGGGCAGCGTGACCATCGGCAGCCAGTGCATGATCGGCGGCGCGGTGGGCATCGCCGACCAGTTGACCATCGGCGACCGGGTCCAGATCGCCGGCAGGGCGGGCGTCATGGACGATATCCCCTCGGGCCAGCGCTGGGCCGGCTCGCCGGCCCAGCCGGCCAAGCAGGCCCTGCGCGAGGTGCTGGCGTTGCGCCAACTCGTCAATGACCGTAAGAGGTCGCCTCGATCCGACTAACCGATATTTGGCAGCAAATGACACACACGCAAGCCGATCGCGCGCTTGAAAGCGCCGATCTCGATGACATTCTCAAGGCGTTGCCGCATCGCTATCCGATGCTGCTGGTCGACCGCATCGTCGACATTGACGGGCTCCAGTCGGCGGTCGGCATCAAGAACGTCACCTATAACGAGCCCCATTTCGCCGGTCATTTTCCGGGCAATCCGATCATGCCGGGCGTCCTGATCGTCGAGGGGCTGGCGCAGACCGCCGGCGCGATCGGCATCCGCAGCCTTGGCATGGACAAGCCCGCGCTCGTCTATTTCATGTCGATCGACAAGGCCAAGTTCCGCAAGCCGGTCGTGCCGGGCGACGTGCTCGAATACCATGTCCGTCTGATCAAGCGGCGCGGCTCGATCTGCAAGTATGAATGCATCGCCAAGGTCGGCGGCGAGACCGTCGCCGAGGCGGAATTGACCGCGATGCTGTCGCCGGACGATGCCAAGCGTGGCGGCGGAGTTTGACCATGGACGCGACACCCATCTTCATCCACCCCACAGCGCTGGTCGAGACCGGCGCGCAATTGGGCGCCAATGTGCGCATCGGGCCGTTCTGCCATGTCGGCCCCGAGGTGGCGCTGGGCAACGATGTCGAACTGATGAGCCACGTCTCGATCACCGGTCCGACCGAACTGGGCGCCGGCTGCACCGTGCATCCGCACGCCGTGCTCGGCGGCCCGCCGCAGAACACCGCCTATAAGGGCGAAGCGACCAGGCTCGTCGTCGGCCGCAACGTGACGGTTCGCGAGGGCGTCACCATGCATCGCGGCACCGGCAATGCGCGCGGCGAGACGATCGTCGGCGACCATTGCATGTTCCTGGCCTATTCCCATGTCGCCCATGACTGCGTGATCGGCGATCATGTCACCTTCGCCAACAATGTGATGATCGGCGGCCATGTGACCATCGGAGATCATGTGATCGTCGGCGGCGGCGGCGCGATCCACCAGTTTTGCACCATCGGCAACAACGCCTTCATCGGAGGGCTGACGGGCGTCGCCCACGATGTCATCCCCTATGGCCTCGTCATGGGCAGCCGCGCCTATCTGAGCGGTCTCAACCTGGTCGGCCTGAAGCGGTCGGGCATGGACCGGGCGACGATCACGGCGCTGCGCTGCGCCTATCGCGACCTGTTTGCGGACAATGGCGCCTCGGTGCGGGCCAATGCCGAACGGCTCGTCGGGGACTATCCCGATATCGAGCCGGTGCGGCAGATCGCGCGCTTCGTGCTCGACGGCGCCAAGCGCAACCTGACGACGCCGCTCAGCGGGGCCGATGCCCGCCGCGCCGAAAGCGGCGAGGGGTAGGGCGTGAACCGGGCGGCTGATGTCGGGTCCGGCGCGCCCATTGCGATGATCGCCGGCGGCGGGCAGGTGCCCGTCCACCTTGCCCGGTCGATGAGCGGGCGCGGCATGCCGTTCGTCGTCGTCATGCTCGAAGGCGACGCCGATCCCGCCCTTGCCGATTACGACCATATCGTCGTCAACCTGGTCGAGCTTGCCCGGTTCAGGCGCTTCATCGCCGCGCGGCGCGTGCATGCGGTGACGCTCGTCGGCTCGGTGAGGGGCCGGCCGGACATTGGCCGGTTTCGGCCGGACTGGACCACGCTGCGGCTGATCGGACGCATCATGGCCGCGCTGGGAAAGGGCGATGACGCGCTCTTGCGCGCCATCGTCGCCATGCTCGAAGACGCCGGACTGACGGTCGTGGGCGCCCACGAGCTTGAACCCGACCTTGTGGCGCCGGCCGGCCCGCTCGGGGCCGTCGGCGTGCCCAGGGGCCTGCGGGCTTCCATCGAGACCGGCGTTGCCGCGGCCAGCGCGCTCGGCGCGGTCGATGCCGGCCAGGCGGTGATCGTGATCGGCCGCCGTGTCGTCGCGCTCGAAGGCGCCGAGGGCACCGACGCCATGATCGAGCGCGTCGGCCATCTGCGCGCGACCGGCCGTCTGGGAGAAAGAAAGGGCGGGGCGCTCGTCAAGCTGCGCAAGCCCGGCCAGGATGTCCGCGTCGACATGCCGACGATCGGTCCCCGCACCGTCGCGAAGGCGGCGGCGGCCGGCCTTGCCGGGATCGCCGTTCATGGCGAGAACACCCTCGTCATGGACCGCGCCGCGACGGTCGAGGCGGCCGATGCGGCGGGCCTGTTTCTGGTCGGGCTCGATCCGCAGGCCGTGGCGGCCGGCGGGCAGGGGCTCCCGAGGCGATGACGCGGCGGGCGGTGACCGCGCCGCTGATCGGTATCGTGGCGGGCGAGGAGTCCGGGCAGTTGCTGGCGGCCGATCTGATCGCGGCGCTCAATGCGCGCTTGGGCGTCGAGGTCCGCCTTGTCGGGGTGGGCGGCGAAAGGCTTCGGGCGCTTGGCCTTGGCACGCTGTTCGATCCGGCCGAGATCGCCCTGATGGGGCTGACCGGCATCGTGCGCGCGCTGCCCCGCCTGACCCGCCGCATCGGCCAGACGGCCGACGCGCTGGTCGCCGCGCGGCCGGACTGCCTCATCGTCGTGGACAGTCCGGAGTTTTCGCTGCGCGTCGCCAGGCGCGTCAAGCGGCGCCTGCCGGACCTGCCGGTCATCAAATATGTG
>NZ_CFIFWG010000070.1:0-6008 GCF_984466335.1 Roseitalea sp.
TCCGGATCGAAGGGGATTGCGTTCTTGTTGCAGGTCAGGCCCGCGCGTTCCAGCGCGGCTTCGGCGGCCTTGCCGGTCACGCCTTTGGGGCGCAGATCAACCAGCACCATATGCGTGTCGGTGCCGCCGGAAATCACACCCAGATTGCCCCGGATCAGCACCTCGCTCAGCGCCCGCGCGTTGGCGATGACATCCTTGGTGTATTGCTTGAAGTCCGGTTGCAGCGCTTCGCCGAAGGCCACGGCCTTGGCGGCGATCACGTGCATGAGCGGGCCACCCTGATTGCCCGGAAAGACAGCGGAATTGAACTTCTTGGCCAGCGCCTCGTCATTGGTCAGGATGATCCCTCCGCGCGGGCCGCGCAACGTCTTGTGGGTGGTCGAGGTGACCACATGGGCGTGCGGCACCGGGTTCGGGTAATCGCCCGTCGCAATGAGGCCGGCATAGTGCGCCATGTCGACCATGAAATACGCGCCCACCTCGTCGGCGATCGCGCGGAAGGTCGCAAAATCGATGGGACGCGGATATGCGGACGCGCCGGCGAGGATCAGCCTGGGCTTGGTTTCGAGTGCCTTTGCCCGCACATGCTCCATGTCGATCAGGTGCGTTTCGGCGTCCACTTCATAGCTGACCGGGTTGAACCATTTGCCCGACATGGTGACGGGCGATCCGTGGGTCAGATGACCCCCATGGGCGAGCGACATGCCAAGGAATGTGTCGCCCGGCTGCAAGAGCGCCAGAAACACGGCCTGGTTGGCTTGCGCGCCCGAGTGCGCTTGTACATTGGCATGGCCGGCGCCGAACAGCTCCTTGACGCGCGACACGGCAAGTTCTTCGACAGTATCGACGTGTTCGCAGCCCCCGTAATAGCGGCGGCCGGGGTAGCCTTCGGCATATTTGTTGGTCAGAACCGAACCTTGCGCTTTCAGCACGGCTTCGGAGACGATGTTTTCCGATGCGATCAGCTCGATCTGATTGACCTGACGGTCCAGTTCCGCGTTGATTGCCGCCTCGATGGCCGGGTCCGCCGGGATGGACAGTGTGCTGCCGGATCGGTTCCGTTCGTCGGCGGGGTGAAGAGAGACAATAGAAGACATGATCGGGGGCTCCCGTTTCGACAAGGTCAGGTGTAGGCGGGGCTCAGAGACCGGTTTGCAGTTCCGACTCTCCCACCCCCAGAAGCGCGTTCACATGCGGATGGAACGAGCGCCACACATAAAGGTGGTAATCGAACGAACCGTCACGAAGGATGAGCGCCTGAGCGGTGTCGAACAGGGTTCGCACACCGCCGCCGACGGCGATCCTGCTCAGGTCGCGCGCGCAAAACATGCTCAGGAGCGTTGCGGAATCCCGTCCGCAGACCGCGATGCCAACCTCTCGAAAGGACACATCGACAAGACTATGGGGCGTCCCCCCGTAGAGCGCAGCGCAGGCCTGGGCCAGTTCGGCGCGCTCGGCTTCGCTGCACAGGATCATCCATTCATCAGGGCCGACACAGAAGGCGCGGCGCGTTCCCGCCCCGGCGCTGCCGCCGATCTTGCCGGGCAGGTCGAGCCCGAGGGCCTTGGACAGGGCGGGGCGCTTATCCTGTCGGCAGCGCAGGCTGAACTTGCCGCCGAACGGCAGGTCCCGGACGTTCAGATCAAGGTCGATTCGAGCCTGCGTCATGGCCGGGTTCCTCACATGTTGATCCGTGATCCCTCGGGATCATAGAAATTGGTTCCCGTGATTTTGGCGCCGTGCGTCGCGCCGGGCATGGGGATGTCCACGGATTTACCGTGGCGCTCGAAACCGCCTTCGACCATCGCCATGGCGATTGAGCGGTTCAGCGCGGCACTCCAATAGGAGGACGTGACGTGACCGATCATCCTGGCGGGCAGGTCGGTGTCGCCATGCTCGACGATCTGGGCACCTTCTTCGAGGACCGTTTCGGGATCCTCGGTCAGCAAACCAACCAGTTGCTTGCGGTCGGGAACCAGCATATCGGGACGATCCAGAGACCGTTTGCCGACAAAATCGAGCTTCTTCTTGCCGATCGCCCAGGACAGGCCCGCATCCATCGGAGTTACCGTGCCGTCGGTATCCTGACCGACGATGATGTAACCCTTCTCGGCGCGCAGCACGTGCATGGTTTCGGTGCCGTAGACGCAGACATCGTATTTCCGGCCCTCGGCATGCAGTTTTTCCCACAATGCGCGGCCATGCGCGGAGGGTACGTTCACCTCAAAGCCCAACTCGCCGGTAAAGCTGATGCGGAACAGGCGCGCCTCGAAACCGGCGACGGTGCATTCGGCAACCGACATATGCGCAAAGGCGTCGCCCGAGATGTCCAGACCTTCGACAAACGGCTCAAGCACGTTGCGCGCATTCGGACCGTTCAGCGCGATCGTCGACCATTGTTCGGTGGTCGAGGTCAGCCAGACATCCAGATCCGGCCATTCGGTTTGCAGGTAATGTTCCATCATGGTCAGAACCCGCGCCGCGCCACCGGTGGTCGTCGTCACATGGAACCGGTCCTGGCTCATGCGGCCGATCACGCCGTCGTCGCGGATGAAGCCGTCTTCGCCCAGCAGCAGACCATAGCGGCAGCGTCCGACACCCAGCTTGGTCCAGGGGTTGGTATACATGCGGTTCATGAACTCGGCCGCATCGGGGCCCACGACCTCGATCTTGCCCAGGGTCGACGCATCGAACATGCCCAGCGATTTGCGGGTCGCGGCGCATTCGCGGGCGACGGCTGTGCGCATATCCTCCCCCGCTTGCGGGAAGTACCAGGCGCGACGCCAAAGCGAGACCGGCTCGAACGCAGCGCCGTTCTCCTCGGCCCAACCGTCGATGGGCGTCTTTCGGGTCAGCTCGAACAGCTCTTCCTTGTGATAGCCTGCAAAGGTGCCGAAGGTCGTCGGCGTATAGGGCGGGCGAAATGTCGTCAGACCCACTTTCGGCGCCGGACGGCCCAGTTGATCCGCCGCCACGTTCAACCCGTTCATATTGGCCATCTTGCCCTGATCGGTGGCCATGCCGTTGGTGGTGAAGCGCTTGACATGTTCGATCGACCGCATCCCGTGTTTCACGGCCAGGCGAATATCCTTGGCGGTCACATCGTTCTGGAAGTCTGTGAAGGCGCGCGCGTTGGCGGCATTGGCATCCGTGGGCAGTTCCCTGACAACGATACCGGAGCCGGGCCGGTCCTTCGACACGGCAAAGCGGGCCTCATGCGCATCGTGACCCAGCGACGCCAGAGCGGCATTGGCGGCAAGGACGCCGTCATTCACGGTGTTCTGGTGGCCCCATAGCCCACGGCCCGCGCCCGCGATGTGGCAGTTTTCGGTCTTTTCTCCGGGCAGGAACACGCCGGTCTCCTCATCCCAGTGCAGGCTGCCCTTGGTGTGCGAGAAGAGATGAAGCGATGGCGTCCAGCCTCCGCTCATCAACACCGCGTCGCAGCCGATGACAAAGGCGCCGGTGGGTCTGCCCGCGCCGTTTTGCCTGGCCACGCGCAAGCCCTTGACCCTGAGCCTCCCCCTGGCATGGGTGACCGTATGGTTCACATGCACGCGGATACCGCGCCTGTCGGCTTCGGCGCGCAGCGCGGCATCGGCATCCGCCCGCACATCGATGATGGCCGCAATCTTGGCGCCGGCATCGGCCAGATCGAAGGCCGCGTACCAGGCGGAATCATGGCTGGTGGCGATGGCGACGTTCCTGCCGACCAGAACACCATATTTATGCAGATAGGTCTGGGCCGAGCCCGCCAGCATCACGCCGGGGCGGTCATTGCCGTCAAACATCAGGGGGCGCTCCAGCGCACCCTGCGCCAGAACGACCTGCTTGGCGCGCACCCGCCACATCCGCTCACGCGGGGCGTGTTCGGGAACCTGCGCCAGATGGTCGGTCAGCTTCTGCGCGAGCGCCACCATGTTTTCATGATAGTAGCCAATCGCCGTGGTCCGGGTCAGGGTGCGCACATTGTCCATTTCGGCCAATTCGTCGCGCGCCGCTTCGACCCAATCGCTTGCCGCCCTGCCGTCGATTTCAATTCCGTCTTCGCACAGCAAGGACCCGCCGAGTTCGACATTCTCGTCGACCAGAACGACATGGGCACCGCTGCGCGCCGCGGTCAGCGCGGCGCCCAGCCCGGCGGACCCGGCGCCGACGATCAGCAGATCGCAGTGCAAATAGCGCGACGCATAGGTGTCGGGATCGATCTCGGTGGGGGAAACGCCCAAACCGGCCGCGCTGCGGATGAAGGGCTCATAGACCCTGTCCCAGAAGCTTTTGGGCCACATGAAGGTCTTGTAGTAGAAGCCGGCGGCGAAGAACTTGTGGAGCTTGTCGTTTACTTCGCCCACATCGACTTTCAGCGACGGCCATTTGTTCTGGCTGGTGGCCTCCAGCCCGTCATGGATCTCCTGCACGGTCGCGCGGGTGTTCGGTTCAAATCGACCCTTGGTGCCCCGCGACGTGCCGATCAGGGCGTTGGGCTCTTCGGACCCCGCGGTCACGGGACCGCGGGGACGGTGATACTTGAACGACCGCCCCATCAGGTGCACGCCATTGGCCAGCAGGGCCGAGGCCACCGTGTCGCCCTCGAACCCCGTGAAGGGGCGCCCGTCAAAGGTGAAGCGAATTGTCTTCCGGCGGTTGATCCGCCCTTTTCCGGCGACGCGGTAATCAGCCATTGGATGTGCCCTCTGGCAGAGCCCCGGACGGGCAGGGGGTCCCCATCTCATAGGTGACGACAAACTTGTCGGTCACGGTGTCGCGCACGGCGTTGAAGTAGCGGCCACAGCCATGGACGTGGCGCCATTGCTCGGCATGGTTGCCGCGCACATTGCGACGCGTGAAAAGATAGTCTTTCCAGTCGCTGTCGCTCAGAGCAGCGGGATCCTCGGGGCGCTCCAGATGCGCTTCGCCGGCATATTCAAACTCCACCTCGGGCAGTTTTTCGTCGCAATAGGGGCAATGAATCAAAAGCATCCCATTCCTCCTTAGTGCGCAACGGCCGCCGCGGCGGCTTCGTCGATCAGGCGGCCCGTTTCGAACCGGCTGAGAGAGAAGGGCGCGTTGATCGCATGGGGTTCGTCCCGAGCCACGGTGTGGGCAAAGGTGTGCGCCGCACCCGGCGTTGCCTTGAAGCCGCCGGTGCCCCAGCCCGCGTTGAGGTAGAGCCCTCCGACCGGTGTCTTGCTGACAATGGCCGAGCGGTCCGGCGTCACGTCGACGACACCGCCCCATTTGCGCAGCATCCGCATCCGGCGGAAGATCGGGAAAACCTCGCAGATCGCGGCCAGCGTGTGCTCGATCAACGGCAGGCCGCCGCGCTGCGAGTAGGAGACGTACTGGTCCGTGCCGGACCCGATCACCAACTCGCCCTTGTCGGACTGGCTGAGATAGGCGTGAACGGCGTTCGACATCACGACGCCGGGGAAGATCGGCTTGACCGGCTCGCTGACCAGGGCTTGCAGCGGATAGCTTTCCAGCGGCAGGCGGATGCCGGCGGTTTCCGTCAGGGCCGTGGTGTTGCCGGCAACCGACACGGCCACTTTCCTGGCCCTGACGACACCACGCGCCGTCTCAACGCCGGTGACATTGCCGTCGGCGTCCTGCCGGACGGAAAGGACCGGACAGTTCTGGACGATATCCACGCCGCGGGAAGAGGCGGCACGGGCATAGCCCCAGGCCACCGCATCGTGGCGCGCGGTGCCGGCGCGCTGCTGGAACGCGGCCCCCATCACCGGGTAGCGTGCGTTCCTGGAGATGTTCAGTGGCATGCACCTGGCTTTGGCCTCCTCCGGGGTCAGCCACACATTGTCCACGCCGTTCAGCCGGTTCGCATATACGTGACGCTTGAAGCTTTGAACGTCATGGACGTTGTGCGCCAGCATCATCACGCCGCGCTGCGAGAACATCACATTGTAGTTCAGGTCCTGGCTCAACCCATCCCACAGATCGAGCGCGTGATCGAACATCCGCGCGCTTTCGTCATAGAGATAGTTGGAGCGGAT
>NZ_CFIFWG010000070.1:6018-14788 GCF_984466335.1 Roseitalea sp.
CGAATGATGGTCGTGTTCCGGCCGGTGTTTCCCCCGCCAAGCCAGCCCTTTTCGATCACGGCCACATTGGTGATGCCGTGCTCCTTGGCCAGGTAGTAGGCGGTTCCAAGACCGTGCCCGCCCGCCCCGATAACGACCACGTCGTAGCTGTCTTTCAGCTCGGAATCGGGCCATTGCGGCGCGACGTTCCGATACCCCGTCAGAGCGTCCCGAATGATGCAGAGCGCGGAGTATTTCTTCATGGTCTCCTCCCTAACCAAACCTCAGCTAAACCGTCTTGCCTGTCGCACACTTGTACAATTGCGCGGCTCTTATAGGATCAATGAGCAAACCGCCCGGAGGTTCCGCTCATGAGTCGCGCGCTTGCCCGACATCCCCCCACGCTCTCGGTGGGCTTCGTCCTTGCCGACCGATTTACGCTGACCGCCTTTGCCAGCTTCGTCGATGTGCTGCGACTGGCCGCCGATACCGGCGACAAGAGCCGCCCGATCCGGTGCAAGTGGACGGTTCTGTCACGGGATATGCAGCCGATCCGCGCAAGCTGCGGCATCCAGGTTCACCCCGATGCGCGCCTGGGAAACCCGTCGGATTTTGACTACATCGTTGTGGTGGGGGGTCTGGTAGAGCAGATCGAGACCATCGGACCCGATTACACGGCCTTTCTCAAGGCCGCCGCCGCACGGGGCGTGCCGCTGATCGGGCTTTGCACCGGCAGTTTCATCCTGCACGATGCGGGGTTGATGGATGGCTATAAGTGCTGCGTCAGCTGGTTCCATCGCGCCGATTTCCTGGAACGTTTTGCGGGGCTGGAGCCGGTCTCGGACCAGATCTTCGTGGTGGATCGCGACAGATTGACCTGCTCCGGCGGCAGCAGCGCTGCGCATCTGGCCGGGTATCTGGTCGAAAACGCCATAGGCCGACGGGCCGCCGTAAAAAGCCTCCGCATCTTGATCGTCGACGGCTTTCACAGCGACGGGAAAGCCCAGCCCGGCGTGCCGATGGAACTCAAATGCAGCGACAACACGGTGCAGCGGGCGCTCGTCATAATGGAGCAGGAAATCGAAAGCACATTATTGATCGGGGATGTCGCCCAAAGGCTGTCCGTCAGCCGCCGCACATTGGAGGAGAGGTTCCGCAAAGCCATCGGCATGTCGCCGCTTCAGGCGATGAGCCATCTGAAGATGCACCGCGCAAAGCAGCTCTTGCAGGATCGGACGCTGCGAATCTCGGAGGTCGCGGTCGCCACCGGGTTCTGCGACACGTCTCATTTCACCAGGACCTTTTCGAAGTTCGAGAAGTGCACACCGAGCGCCTACCGGCTGATGGCAAATCAACGGCCGGCGTAGGCGCCGACGACACCGGCCGCCGCCTTCCATGCCGGCGAAAAGATCGCGCCATCAAAACATGGGATCAAACAGCAGCGTTCTGTTATGAGGGCCGGTGAATCACTTCCTGTCCGGTGCCTTGCCGCGCATGTTCGCCATCCTGCAAACCGTCCTTCCCGTCTTCATCCTCATCGCGGTGGGCTATGGCGCCGTCCGATCCGGCTATCTGAAGGACGATTTCGCCGATGCGCTGAACATCTTCGCCGTCAGGATCGCCGTGCCGGTCCTGCTGTTCGGGGCGATGGCGGACATCGACCTCGGTCGGGCCTTCTCCCCGCCGCTGCTGGCCAGCTTCTATGCCGGCGCCTTCTTCTGCTTTGCCGCAGGCATCGTCGTCGCGCGGGCCGTCTTCGGGCGGCGCCCCGGTGAGGCCGTGGCCGTGGGCTTTGCCGGCACCTTCTCCAATTCGGTGCTGCTCGGCCTGCCGATCATCGAGCGAGCCTATGGCGGCGCGACCATGACAATGGCGTTCGGCATCATCGCCCTGCATGCGCCGGCCATCTACGCCGTCGGCATGATCACCATGGAACTGATGCGCCGCGACGGCAGGACGCTGGGCGAGACGCTGAAGACGGCGGCACGGTCGATCGTCGCCAACCCGCTGATGGCCGGCATTCTCGCGGGCCTTGCCGCGAACGCATCCGGTCTCGTTCTGCCCGAGCCGCTGCGCGCGGCCGTCGACATGCTGGCGGCGGCGGCGATACCGGTCGCGCTCGTCGGCATCGGCGCGGCGCTGACGCGCTACAGGCTGATCGCCGCCCTCCCCGAGACGCTGACCGCTTCCGCCTTTTCGCTGATCGTGCACCCGGCGATCGCGTTCGGCCTGACGCACCATGTGTTCGGCCTGTCGAGCGCTGCCGTGCACGCGGCGGTGGTTCTGGCCGCCATGCCGCCGGGCGTGAACATCTATATCTTCGCCAGCCTCTACGATCGGGCGGTGAACCTTGCCGCCTCGACCCTCTTGCTGGCGACCGCCATGTCGGTGGTGACGATCACGGTGTGGCTCTACATCGTCGACGGCTTGCTGCCGCTGTGAAGGGCGTGGCCGCCGGCGCGGAACCGACGGCGGGCAACTGTCGTCGACGCGATGATCCTATATCTTGCGCACGTCGACGAAGCGGCCGGCGACGGCGGCGGCGGCGGCCATGGCCGGCGAGACCAGATGGGTGCGCCCCTTGTAGCCCTGCCGCCCCTCGAAGTTTCGGTTCGAGGTCGAGGCGCAGCGCTCCTCGGGCCCGAGGCGGTCGTCGTTCATGGCAAGGCACATCGAGCAGCCCGGCTCGCGCCAGTCGAACCCGGCCGCCTTGAAGATCGCATCGAGCCCCTCGGCCTCGGCCTGCGCCTTGACCAGGCCGGAGCCGGGCACGATCATCGCATCGACCCGCTCGGCGACGCGCTTGCCCTCGACCACGCGCGCCACCTCCCGCAGATCCTCGATCCGGCCGTTCGTGCACGATCCGATGAACACGCGGTCCAGTTCGATATCGGTCATCTTCGTGCCGGGCCTGAGGCCCATATAATCCAGCGCCCGCCACTTGGAGGCGCGCTTGTTGGCGTCGTCGATCTCGTCGGGGTCGGGGACGAGGCCCTCGATCGAAACGACGTCCTCGGGCGACGACCCCCAGGAGACGATCGGCGGCAGGTCGGCGGCGTCCAATTCGACGATCGCGTCGAAATGGGCGTCCTCGTCGCTGCGCAGCGTGTGCCAATGGTCCATCGCCCTGTCCCAGGCGGCGCCCACGGGCGCGCGGGGACGGCCCGCGATATAGGCGAAGGTCGCCTCGTCGGGCGCGATCATGCCGGCGCGGGCACCGCCCTCGATCGACATGTTGCAGACCGTCATGCGCCCTTCCATGGAGAGGGCGCGGATCGCCTCGCCCGCATATTCGATGACATGGCCGGTGCCGCCCGCGGTGCCGATCTGGCCGATGATGGCGAGGATGATGTCCTTGGCGGTGACGCCCTGGGGCGCCACGCCGTCGACCCGCACCAGCATGTTCCTGGCCTTTTTCTGGATCAGCGTCTGGGTGGCGAGCACATGCTCGACCTCCGACGTGCCGATGCCGTGCGCCAGCGCGCCGAAGGCGCCGTGGGTCGAGGTGTGGCTGTCGCCGCACACGATCGTCATGCCGGGCAGGGTGAAGCCCTGCTCGGGGCCGACGATATGGACGATGCCCTGCCGGCGGTCGGTCTCCGAATAATATTCGATGCCGAAATCGGCGGCGTTCCTGGCCAGCGCCTCGACCTGGATGCGGCTTTCCTCGTTCTTGATGCCCAGATGCCGGTCGGGGGAGGTGGGCACGTTGTGGTCGACCACGGCGAGCGTCTTTTCGGGCCGGCGCACCTTGCGGTTCGCCATGCGAAGGCCCTCGAACGCCTGCGGGCTGGTCACCTCGTGCACAAGGTGCCGGTCGATATAGATGAGCGAGGTGCCGTCCTCGGCCGCATGGACCAGATGGTCGTCCCATATCTTGTCATAGAGCGTGCGCGGCGCGGCCATGGCGACGTATCCCGTCCGATGGTCGTGAAATCCATCATGGGGATATGCACATGGGGATCGGGACCGTCAAGGACGGGCGCGGCAAACCCCGAAGGGCGTCGTGCTCGTTGCTTGATTCCGGGTTTGTGGCGTGTGGAGCCTATTGCTGCGGATAGCGGCGCTCGAACTCCCAGATTTCGGGAAAGCCGATCAACTCGTTGAACTGGGCGAAGTCGTAAAGCGGGGTCTTTTCCGTGGTGCATCCATTCTCCCTTATATCGGCATAGACCGATTCCAGAGCCTTTCCGGTTGCCAGGAAACCCGATCCCGGAAAGAGCGCGATGGCAAAGCCGATCTCCTTGAGGCGCTGCGCGGACAGCATGGGGGTTCGTCCGCCCTCCACCATGTTGGCCAGCGTGGGCGCGTCGATTTCCGAGCAGATCCGCTTCATCTCCTCATCGCTCTCGGGGGATTCGACAAAAACGATGTCGGCGCCCGCGTCGCGGTAGAGCTTGCCGCGCCGGACGGCCTCGTCGATGCCGTGGGCGGTGCGCGCGTCGGTGCGGGCGATAATCAGGAAATCGTCGCCGTTGCGGCTGTTGCAGGCCACCTCGATCTTCTTTGCCATCTCCCCGGCGGCGATGACGCGCCGGTTCGGCGTGTGGCCGCATTTCTTCGGAAACTCCTGGTCCTCGATCTGGATCGCCGCAACCCCGGCGGCCTCGTAGCCGCGAACGGTGTGCGCCACGTTCAGCAGACCGCCATATCCGGTATCGGCGTCGGCAATCAGCGGGGTCTTTGTCATCTGGGCGATCCGCCCGGCGCGTTCGACCATGTCGCGATAGGTCGCAAGCCCGGCGTCCGGCAGCCCCAGATGGGACGCGACGGTTCCGTAACCGGTCATGTACAGCGCACTGAACCCCATGCGGTCGGCGATCAGCGCGGAAATCAGGTCGAACACGCCGGGCGCCACGACCATGTCCTTCAAGAGCGCCGTTTTAAGGTCCAATGTCATAGCTTTTCCTTATGCTTGCTTGGGGTGTGACAGCCATGGCCGGTCTTCCGCCCGGCCCCGCTCAAAGTCACGGACAGCCTTCAGGTCCTTCAGCGTCATGGCGATTTCCGAAAGGCCCTGCCGCAGCATGTCCTTCCGGTAGGCGTCGATGGCGAACCTCGCAGAACGATCCGCATAGGTGATTTCCTGGCGGGGCAGGTCGGCCTTGGCGGTCAGGCCGGGATTCATGGCGCAGGCGCGCCACAGCGCGCCAATGTCGGATGCGGGCAGGGACACCGCCAAAAGCCCGTTCTGGGCGGCATTGTTGTAGAAGATATCGGCAAAGCTCTCGGCGACGATCACCCGGAAGCCGAAATCCATCAGTGCCCAGACGGCATGCTCCCGCGAGGAGCCGCAGCCGAAGTTCTCGCCCGCGACAAGGACGGACGCGGCCGCCATGCCGTCCCGGTCCAGAACGAAGGGCCGGTCGCCGTCCATGGTGCCGCGCAGATCGGCGAACAGGGCATCGCCGAAGCCGTCTTGCCGGCCGCGCTTGAGGAACCGGGCGGGCGCGATCAGATCGGTGTTGACCTGCGCGCGCTCCAGCGGCGCGGCGACGCCCTCATGGGTGACAAAGGGGGTCATGACGGCGCCTGCATCCCACGAACATCGGTCAGCCGGCCCGCGATCGCGGCGGCGGCGACCATGGCTGGGCTGAGCAGGTGGGTCCGGCTGCCCTTGCCCTGCCGGCCCTCGAAATTGCGGTTGGTGGAAGAGGCGCAGCGCTCACCCGGCGGCACCAGATCGCCGTTCATGGCCACGCACATCGAACAGCCCGGATCGGTCCACTCGAAGCCCGCGGCGCGGAAGATGCGATCCAGTCCCTCGGATTCGGCCTGCCGCTTGACCTGTGCCGAGCCCGGCGTGACATGGGCGGGCACGCGGGCCCGGCGGCCGCGCGCGATGCCGGCCGCCGCGCGCAGGTCTTCGATCCTGCCATTGGTGCAGGACCCGATGAAGGCGCGGTCGATGGCGATCTGGGTCATCGGCGTGCCCGGCACAAGG
The DNA here is from genome assembly GCF_984466335.1 of Roseitalea sp. Lineage (NCBI taxonomy): Bacteria > Pseudomonadati > Pseudomonadota > Alphaproteobacteria > Hyphomicrobiales > Ahrensiaceae > Roseitalea > Roseitalea sp. The sequence goes on from NZ_CFIFWG010000070.1 coordinate 11,942, forward strand.
CCCATATAGTCCAGTGTCCTGCGGACCTGCCGGCGCCTGTCGGGATCGTCTTGCGCCTCCGGATCGGGAACGTGTCCGGTGATCGGCACCACATCATCGGGCGAGGTGCCCCAGGTCACCATGGGTGCGATCTCGTCCGCGTTCAGCAAGACCTGCGCGTCGAAGACGGCACCGTCATCTGACCTGAGCCTGCGCCACTGCGCCTCCGCCCGATCCCACAGGCGCCCCTTGGGGGCATAGGCGCGCCCGGCGAGCCATTGAAGGCTGACATCGTCGGGCGCGATCATGCCGGTGCGCGCGCCCGCCTCTATGGTCATGTTGCAGACCGTCAGCCGTCCTTCCATCGAGAGCCCGTCAATGGCGCTTCCGGCATATTCGATGATGTGCCCTGTCGCGCCGCCCGCGCCGATGCGCCCGATCAGGGCCAGGATGACGTCCTTGGCGACCACGCCCTTGCCCAGCGTGCCGTCGATGGTGACCCGCATGCTCCTGGGCTTGTGCTGCCAGATGGCCTGGGTGGCGAGGACATGGGCGATCTCGCTGGCGCCGATGCCGAACGACAGCGCCCCAAGGGCGCCGTGGGTCGCGGTGTGGCTGTCTCCGCAGACCAGGACGCAACCGGGCAGGGTCAGGCCCATCTCCGGCCCGGCGACATGGACGATGCCTTGCCGCGACGTGCCCGGCCCGAACGACTCAAAGCCCCATTTCCGGGCGTTGCGGTCCAGCCGTTGGACCAGGCCGTCGAAGGCGGCCCGGCGGCGCGCCGCCGACGATCCGGTGGCGATATAGTGGTCGGCCATCCCAAATGTCAGGTCTGGCCGGCGCAGCGGATACCCTTCGGCGTCGAGCGTGTCGAACCCCTGGAACGTGGCGTCGTGAACCAGGTGCCGGTCGACATAGAGCAAGGTCGCACCGTCCGCGCGTTGCTTGATGGTGTTCGCCGTCCAGATCTTGTCCAGCAGGGTTTGGGTCATGTCCGTGATCCTTCCGCCTCGCCACGGCTCGCAACGCTGCCCCGCTGCCTGGCGCGCCTCAGGGCGAACGGCGCCGCGGCGGCGGCGACCAGAAGGACGATCAGGAAGACGCTGATCGGGCGCTCGAAGAAGATGGTCAGGTCGCCGCGGCTGAGCTGCCAAGTGCGCAGCAGATTGCCTTCAAGCATGCGGCCCAGCAAAAGGCCGATGACCGTGGCGACCACGGGATAGTTGAAATGCTTCATGACGACGCCGAGGATGGCGCCGCCGGCAAGCGTCATCGGGCCGGCGAGGCTGCCCGACAGCGAATAGCTGCCCAAGACCGTCAGGACCAGGATGACCGGCAGCAGGTAGCGCAGCGGCACCTGGACGACCATGACCGCGATGCGCAGGAACACGATGCCGATCACGGCGAGCAGAAAGGCCTGGATCAAATTGCCGCCGATGATGGCGTAGACCACCTCCTTGTTGTCGGAGATGAAGCGCGGTCCGCCTGTGACGTTGTGCATGGCGAAGGCGCCGAGCATGATGGCGGTTCCCGCGCCGCCGGGAATGCCCAGGGCGAGAAGGGCCACCATGGACCCGCCTTCCGAACTGGAATTGGCCGCTTCCGCCGCGACGACGCCATCGGCGTTGCCGCGCCCGTAGCTTGCCGGATCCTTGGCGGTGGCGCGCGCGGCCGAATAGGATACCAGGTTCGCGACCGTCGATCCGACCCCGGGGACGGCGCCGATCATCGCGCCCAGCAGGCCGCCCCGGATCATCAGGAACCAGCTCTGGAACGCGCGCGTGAAACCTTGGAAGATCTTGGACAGGCGGACGGCGCGCGCCTTTGCGTCTGCGACGATGTAATCCTTGCGCGTCAGGGCGAAGATCTCCGACGCCGCGAACAGGCCGATGATGGCGGCGGTCGTCTCGATCCCGTCGAGCATGTACATCGAGCCCATGGTCCCGCGCATGACGCCGGACGAACTCATTCCGATGGTGCCGATCATCAACCCGACCGCGCCGGCGACGATGCCGCGCCAGAAGTGGCAGCCGGACAGCGCCGCGATCAGGAACAGGCCCGCCACGGCGATCAGGGTGAGTTCGGGCGCGCCGAGCTTCAGCACGAAGCGCGAAATCGGCTCCAGGATCACCAGAAGCAGCGCGTATGCGACGATGGTGCCGATGGTCGACGCCGCCAGCGCCACCCCCAGGGCCTCGTTGTGGCGCCCCTGGCGCGCCATCGGATAACCGTCGAAACAAGTGGCGATGGCGGCGGTCGTTCCGGGCACGTTGAGCAGGATGGCCGGAACCGATCCGCCGAACCCGCCGCCGGTGAAGATCGCCGTCAGGAACAGGATCGCCGACAGGAAATCCATGTAAAGGGTGAAGGGCAGAAACACCGCCATCGCGATGGGCACGGACAGTCCGGGCAGGATCCCGAACACCAGCCCGATCAGCAGACCGGCCGGCACGACAATCCAGGCCAGCGGGTTGCTGGCCAGCAGCGCGAACGCATCGCCCAGGGCCGCAGCGTCGATCATGGCAGCACCAGGGTCGGCACGGAGACCGAAACCATGTATTCGATGCCAAGGATCGGCAGCGCCGCCACCATCACGGCGAACAGGCAGATGACGATCGGGTTGCGCTCGCCCTGAAGGAGCATGCTGGCAGCGACGAAGAGCGCCGTCGCCACGTCGAAGCCCAGAAACGGCAGCGAAAGCACGTAGAGCCCGAGCCCGATTGCCGACAGCGGCGTGCCGTATCGGGCCTGGAGGGATGTCGCCTCGGGCGCGGGCTCATCGCCATCCCCATGGACGTCTTCGGTTTGTTTCTCCGCGCCGCCATCAGCATGCGCGGCGCGGGTTTGCATCATGGTGCGCACCTG
>NZ_CFIFWG010000071.1:0-14712 GCF_984466335.1 Roseitalea sp.
CGTCTCGGACAGGCACCTCAAGCATTTCGAGATTCTCGAATGAGCAACTATTCCGGCATATGGCCCGTCGCACCGACGCCCTTTCACGACGACGGAACGCTTGACCTTGAGGGCATGAAACGCGTTCTCGACTGCCTGATCGATCAGGGCGCCGACGGCATCTGCGTGCTGGCCAACTTCTCCGAACAGTTTCTGATCTCGGACGCCGAGCGCGCGCAACTCGCGCGGCTGAGCGTCGAACATGTGGCCGGGCGGGTGCCCGTGATTGTCACCATAAGCCATTATGCCACGCAGATCGCGGTGGAAAGAGCGCGCTTCGCCAAGGATCTTGGCGCCGACATCGTGATGATGATGCCCCCCTATCATGGGGCGCTGTTGAAGGGCACGCCCGAGCAGAGCTTTGAGCAATTCGCCGCCGTGGGCGAGGTCGGTATCCCGATCATGGTCCAGGACGCACCGCTTTCCGGCGTCGATCTGCCGGTGCCGCTGCTGGCGCGGATGGCGCGCGAGATCGATGCTGTGAAGCTTTTCAAGATCGAATGCCCGCGCGCGGCCAACAAGATCCGTGCACTGATCGCCGAAGGGGGCGATGCCATCGAAGCGCCCTTTGATGGCGAAGAGGCGATCACGCTTCTGGCCGACCTCGATGCCGGCGCAACGGGGTCCATGACCAGCGGCATGATCGTCGATCGGATCAAGCCGGTTATCGAACTGTACCGCGCAGGAAAAATCGGGGAAGCAACGGCCGCCTATGGGCGTGTGGCCATGGCGATCAACCACGAGAACAGGCAATGTGGCTGGCAGTCCTGCAAGGCCGCCATGGTCGAGGGCGGTGTCGTCAAATCCGAATTCTGCCGTCACCCGATCCTGCCGCTGCATCCGGCGATCCGCTCGCGCCTGATTGATCTGCTGGAGCCTCTCGATCCACTCGTATTGCGGTGGGGCAGGTGACATGAGCGCCGCTGCCTGGACCAATGAACTGCGCGATTTCGCCGAACTCAAGCCGCGTAAGTCGCTGGCCGCCGAAGCAGCGGACAATCTGCGCGAGTTTATCCTTCTCGGTAAGCTTGCTCCCGGCATGCCCGTGCGCGAACGCGATCTCGCGGAGGCTTTTGGCATTTCGCGAACACCGCTCAAGGAAGCCCTGCGCATTCTCGAAAGCGAGGGGTTGATCGATTACGGGCCAACACGCAGGCCGGTGGTCGCCGACCCCTCGCTCGATGAGATCAATGACTGGCTGCGCGTGCAAGGAGCGCTGGAGGCGCTGTCCGGTGAACTGGCATGCGAAGTGGCAAGTGACAGGCAACTGGCACGGATCGAGCAGTTGAACAACTCGATCACCGACGCCCGCGACACCGAGGGTCAGCTTGAGGCCTTTCGCCGGGACATGGCCTTTCACGAAGCGATCGTTGCGGCTTCCGGCAACCGGGCTCTGGTGGAGACCCACGCGACCTACAATGCCAGGCTTTGGCGTGTGCGCTTCTTGTCCTCGCAACGCATTGCCAGCCGGGACGCAACACGCCGCGAACATCTGGAGATCGTCGAGGCGTTGAAGGCGCGCGATGCGACCGCCGCCCGGAGCAGCCTCAAGCAGCATTTGCGGACTGCCGAGACCAACATTGCCGCCGCCATGGCAGAGGCCGGCACCCAAAGAGAGGATGAGCGATGAAACCCAGGCTCGCGATTGTGCCCGGAGACCCGTCCGGAATAGGTCCGGAGTTGATCGCCAAGCTGCTGGCGGAGGAAGGTGTCCGCGAGACCGCGGATATCCTGCTTGTGGGCGATGCGCATCTGTGGCGCCGCGGCGCGGAACAAGCCGGCTGCGATATGGTTTTGAACACCATCGCCGAAGAGGCCGTGCCGGGCTTTGCCGGTCCGGCGCATCTTGATATGGAGACCATCGATCCCGCCGACGTCAGGGTAGCCCAGGAGACAGTGGCCGGCGGCACGACCTCTTTGCGGTGTCTCGAAAAGGCGCTGGATCTTGCGGTGGCGGGCCATGTGGACGGGGTGCTTTTTGGGCCGTTCAACAAAGCCGCAATGACGTCGGCGGGACTGAACGCAGAGGATGAGCACCGGTACATGGCGCGCTACCTGGGCTTTACCGGCTATCACTCCGAGATCAACGTGCTGGACGAACTGATGACCACGCGCGTCACCAGCCATATCGGCCTGCGCGAGGTGGCCGACCATATTGACGGGCCGGGGATCACCCGCGCGATCGAGCTGGCGCACGCGACGCTTGCGCGCGCGGGCAAGGCGCGGCCCCGTGTGGCGGTGGCGGCGCTCAACCCCCATGCGGGCGACAACGGCAAGTTCGGGAGAGAGGAGATCGATGTGATCGAGCCCGCCGTGAAAGCCTGTCAGGAGCGCCAGATGCATGTGACCGGACCCTGGCCGTCCGACACGGTGTTTCTCAAGGCCAAGCGCGGCGAGGTGGATGCGGTGGTCACCATGTATCACGATCAGGGCCAGATCGCGATCAAGCTGATGGGCTTCGAGCGTGGCGTGACCGTGGCGGGCGGGTTGCCGATCCCGGTGGCCACGCCCGCCCATGGCACCGCCTTCGACATTGCGGGCCAGGGCATCGCTCATGCCGGCGCGACCCGGCAAGCCTTTGATCTATTGGCGCGGATGGCCAAGACCCATCGCGCGGAACAGGAAGCGACATAGATGAATGATCTGAAGTTAACGGGCCAGCACCTGGTTGCTGGAGAGTGGGTCGGCGGCGACGCCACATTTTCCAGTGCCCCGGCCCAAGGGCCCGCGCGGCAGTTTTCCGTCGGCACGCCTGCGCATGTGGACGCGGCGGTCGCGGCGGCCGAGGACGCCTTTGCCGGCTTCGGCTGGTCCTCGCGGGAAAGCCGCGCGGCGTTCCTGAACACGATCGCGGATGAAATTGACGCGCGCGGCGATGCGATTACCGCCATTGGCACACAAGAAACCGGCTTGCCCGAGGCGCGCCTTCAGGGCGAGCGCGGGCGCACCGTGGGACAATTGCGGCTTTTCGCCGAACATATCCTCAAGGGCGACTATCTTGACCGTCGACACGACGAAGCCCTGCCCGATCGTACGCCGTTGCCGCGCCCGGACCTGAAAATGGTGCAGCGTCCGATCGGCCCTGTGGCCGTGTTCGGCGCGTCGAATTTTCCGCTGGCCTTCTCCACCGCGGGCGGCGACACGGCGGCGGCGCTGGCCGCGGGGTGTCCAGTCGTGGTCAAGGGCCATTCGGCCCATCCCGGAACAGGCGAGATCGTGGCGCAGGCCATCCATGCCGCGATCGGCGAATGCGGCGTCCATCCGGGTGTGTTTTCCTTGATCCAGGGCGGTAAGCGCGATGTGGGCACGGCGCTGGTTCAGCACCCGCTGATCGGCGCGGTCGGCTTCACCGGCTCGCTTGCCGGGGGGCGCGCGCTGTTCGACCTGTGTGCGGCGCGTTGCGACCCTATTCCGTTCTTCGGTGAGCTGGGTTCGGTGAATCCGATGTTCCTGCTGCCGCAGGCTGCCGCCGCGCGCGGCGCCGAGATCGGCGCGGGCTGGGCCGGATCGCTGACGATGGGCGCGGGCCAGTTCTGCACCAATCCCGGCATTGCCGTCGTGCAGCCGGGAATGGAAGCCTTCATCGAGGCCGCGCGGGCGGCCCTGACCGAGGCGGGCGCGCAGACCATGCTGACCGACGGCATCGCCGATGCCTATCGCGATGGCGTGGCCCGCGTTCAGGGCGGCGCGACCGAATTGCTGGGCGCTGCCTGCGAAGGCCGCGCCGCAAAGCCCTATCTGTTCACCATGTCGGCCGCCGACTGGCTGGCCAAGCACGAGATGCAGGAAGAGGTCTTTGGCCCGCTGGGCATCGTCGTGGTGGCCGAGAATGCGGGCCAGATGGCGCAGATCGCGCAGCGCATCCAGGGTCAGCTGACCTGCACCCTGCATATGGATGCGGGCGATACCGAACAGGCGCAAATTCTGATGCCGCTGCTGGAACGCAAGGCGGGCCGGGTTCTGGTCAACGGCTTCCCCACCGGTGTCGAAGTATGCGACGCGATGGTCCATGGCGGCCCCTATCCGGCCTCGACGAATTTTGGAGCGACCTCGGTGGGCACGCTGTCGATCCGCCGTTTCCTGCGGCCCGTTTGTTACCAGAACGTGCCTGACGCCCTGCTGCCGGAAGACTTCTGAGCGACCGGGAATCCAACGACTTCAAAGGTGGGCCGTGGCATATGGCCGTGGCCGGCATGATGAAAGAGGTTGGAAGCGACATGGACACGGGTCCGGTTCATCCCGTCCCACAGGGCGGGGCTCCGGCGTTGCAGGGCCTTGTGGCTGGCGGCGTCTGCCGGGAAGCAGCGTGTGTCTGCGGAATGCGGCAATGATCGCCGCCTGATCCGCAGAGAGAACCATCGCGCACGGCTCTTTGGGCCTGTCGCAAGGTCGGCAACAGACGCCCGCTTCTTCCATTTGGCGAGCGTCTTCTGATTGATCCCATAGTGCTTCCTTCCATCGATGGGAAAAGACCGCACCATCAAAACTCGGGATCAAACAGACGCCCCAAGGCACATCGCATCGCATTGGCACGGAGCGAACCGACGTCGAGCTTCCAGCTGCCGACCCGTCAAGCAAGCATCTGAGCCCGGCCGATCCCAAGCGGTTCAGATTAACGGACCGCTACCGCCGCGGCAGCGAGCCGAGCAAATCACCCCACGACGCCAGCGATGCGACCGGCGCTGAACGGTCGACAAGAAACAGCGCCTGGCACATGTCGTTCCCATCATAAAGCTCCAGGGCCGGAAGCCGGTGCCCGTCCGAGCCGTAGGCGACGATCCAGCATTCGGCGACCGATGACAAATCGAGCGCCATGATCGAGTCCTCGCAATAGAGGAGCGCGAGATTCTGGCGCAGCCGAACACCGTCGAGCGGTCCGCGATTGGCCTGCAACAGCGTTGGTTGTGGCACGATGCGGGTGAAGTCGACGCGCTGATGTTCCAGGTGGCCAAACATCGATGGCAGGACCGCTCGGCTCACCGGCCAGGCGTTCTCCAGCCCCAGCCTTCGCAAGCGCTTCAGCCGCGAGCGCCCGCCGTCGACGATAATGTCATCGAGATGGTCTTCGAGCGAGAATCGATCCCATTTATCGCGCGCGGCGATGTAGGGCGCCAGCGAAATGACGTTGCTTTCCGGCTCGGCATTGTCCTGTTCAAGGAACGCCAGCGCGCCGTGCCACGTTTGTGCCGTTCCGCCGGCGGCTGCCAGGACAAGCTCGTCATCGGCGTGCGGCAGGTCGATGCGATGGACGATCCGGCCATGGTCATTGAAGACATGCAGCCCGGCAGACCACCTCCGGCCGGTGTCGAATTCGGCGATGGCCACCAGGCACTTTTCTTCATAGGCCGGATCGGCGCGACTGGTACGGACGGCGATCCGGTGGCTGTTGCAACGGAAACGCATATTGCCAAACTGCAATGGCGCATAGCGGCCACGGTCGGTGATCAGGCTGTTGGGGCCGATGGTCGTCGCGACAGGGTCAAAGAACTCGGGTGCCATCATGTTGAGCGGTTCAAGTCCGCCCTTCAACAGGCGACAGCGTTCTCCGAGTTTCATCTTCAGGTTCTGAATGGTATGGAACTGCCCAGAGCAGGGCCCGGTGGAAGCGCAGCAGCATTTCCACAGTTTCGAGTATCCGCCACCATTGGTCATGGATCGGTTTCCGTGCTCTTAAAGATCAGTACACATCGCGCAGATATCGTTTTTCGCGCTTGAGCCTGGCGACGTAAGCGGCCGCGTCGTCATCCGACAGGCCGCCATGCTCGGCGATCAATTCGCCAAGCGCCGCATCGACGTCGCGCGCCATGCGCGTGGCATCGCCGCAGACATAGAAGTGGCCGCCTTCCTCCAGCCAGCAGAACAGCGCCTTGCCGTTCTCCTTCATGCGGGACTGGACATAGATTTTCTCGCTCTGGTCACGCGAGAAGGCGAGATCGAGCCGGTTCAGAAGCCCATCCGCGCTCATGGCACTGATTTCGTCCTCGTAGATGAAGTCGTTGGCGCGATGCTGATCGCCGAAGAACAGCCAGTTGCGTCCCTTGGCGCCGCGCTCGCGCCGTTCTTCCAAAAATGCCCGAAAGGGCGCAATGCCGGTGCCGGGACCGACCATGATCATCGGTGCGTCGTCGTCTTCGGGAACGCGGAACGCACGATTGGGCGAAACGAAAACAGGCACCTCATCGCCCGGATCGACAGTGTCGGACAGAAAGGTCGAGCAGACCCCGCGATGTTCCCGATTCTCGAAATCCCAGCGCACGACGGCAACCGTCAAATGGACTTCCGCGCCATGGGCCTTCGGGCTTGACGAGATCGAATAGGCCCGGTGCTGTAGCGGCTTTGACAGATCCAGAAACTCTTCGACCGTCAGGGCTGGCCCGTCACCCAGATCGAGCAAGTCGAGCGTGTCGCGGCCCCACAGGAACGCATCGAGCGCCTCCTTGTCGCCATTGGTGACGATCGAGGACAGTTCGTCGTTGCCGCTGCGCTCGGCGATCGTTGCGATCAGCTCTTTTGACGGCGTGGCGATCTCGAAGCGGTGGCGCAGAAGCTCGGCGAGTGGAGCGTCGAATCCGTCGATCGCGGTTTCAGCCTTGGCACCCAGACGCCCGATGATGGCCCTGACCAGCTTGTCATCGTTGCGCGGAACGACGCACAGTGCGTCGCCCGCCTCGTAGGTCAACCCGCTGTCGCTCAGATCAAAGGCGAAATGGCGGATTTCCTTGGCTGACCCGGACCCCGAAAGCAGACGGTTTTCGACGGTCGGTGCGGGGTAGGGGTTCTTGCGGTTCCATTTCGGTTTTCGAGGAACCGGGGCAACCTCCGTGCCGCTCTTCATTGGAGCGGACGAACCGTTTGTCGGCGCCACATCGGCGATCAATGGCAGCGTGGCGCTGACCCACTCGGCCGCCGGGTCCTCGAAGTCGATATCGCAGTCGATCCGCGCACTGATCCGCTTGGCGCCCAATTGTTCCAGGCGGATATCGATCAGCTTGCCGGCATGGCAGAACTCGTCATAGCTCGTGTCGCCGAGCGCGAGGACACCGTAATGGAGTTTTTCAAGCCTTGGCGCGGTGCTTGCTGAAAGCGCATCCCAGAAAAGCTGCGCATTGTCCGGCATTTCGCCTTCGCCATAGGTGGAAATGACGAAGATGGCCTGTTCCATCTGCGCCAACTGCTCCATTGGCACGTCACCCATGCCGGCGACACGGGGCGCAAAGCCTTTCGCGCGCGCGGCGGCGGCCGCGTCCTGTGCAACGGTTTCCGCATTGCCGGTCTGGGTGCCGTAGAGGATATCGAGCGCGACGGTCCGGGTCTGTTCGGCCACTGCCGGGGTTTGTTGCACGGCCATCGCCGCGCGCGAATGCAGCCCGGCCAGAAAGCCGGCGAGCCAGGCGCGCTGGTCATCGTTGAAAGGTGCCGAGTCGGGGATGTAGGGAACTTTCATGCGGGTTCAGACTGTCTCAGGCCGCCGTGCGTTCGGGCAGCGACCGGCCGGCGAACAACTCTTCGAAGTTGGGGATCGTGCCGATCGCATCTGCGTTCTTGCGATCCTGGTGCAGGATCCACCCATAGGTGCCGGGGCTGTCCATCGACAGGATGTTGCGCAGGCTGAGCGCCTGTTTGAAGTCGGTCAGGCGTTTGTCGGAGACCATGACCGCCAGTTCCTGGTCGCTATAGTCGCCGACGGCCTCGCGCGCGTGGCGCAGAAGCGCGTTCATCAACGCGAAATCCTCGGTCACAATGAGATTGCGAACCGCTTTGTCGGCCTCGGGCGATGACCGTTCCGTCCCGGCCGGCAGTCGCTTCATCGCGATCGTCTGCGCTGTATCGAGCACCATCCAACTGTTGAGCAGGCGGAACATGTCGTCGGTGTCGACATCGCCATAGTCGGGCACGCGGCCGCCGAGCACCGGCTGGCCGGAGCGCCAGTGCCGCTTGAGCTTGCTGACCTGCAACGCGGCCAGACCCGTCGCCAGTTCCTCGATCAGCGCCTTGCGCGGCTTGGCGGCGAGAATTGCGTCGGCGTCCTGATATTGCAGCAGCGCCTTGGGCATGATGAAGACAAAATTGCCGCGTTCATCGTCCCAGTCCCCGAGGATCGCCTCGGCGCGCTTGGAGCCGGTCGCCTCATAATGCCAGTTCAGAAGCGTATGGACGGCGCTCGCGTGGATTTCAGCCTCCGGCTCATCGCCGGAGATCGAACCCGTCAGCACCGAATCCCGGCTGATGAACTGCGATACTTGCTCTTGCGGATCATACTGATAGGCAAAACCGCCCGACATGCCGTTGCCGAAGCCCTTGGCGAAGCCGCCAAGGTTCAGGACGGCGCCATTGGTCATGTATTCGGCGCAGAAATCGCCGACGCCCTCGACGACGGCGGTGGCGCCGGAATTGCGCACGGCGAACCGGTCGCCCGCCTGGCCCTCGATGAAGGCGCGTCCGCCGGTTGCGCCAAACAGGGCGAAATTGCCGATCAGCACATTGTCGCCGCTTGCATTGCGACCGGACTTCGGCGCATGGACGATGATCTCGCCGCCGCAGGCGCCCTTGCCGACCCCGTCATTGCAGGTGCCGGTGTGCTCCATGACCATGCCGTCATTGCAGAATGCACCATAGGACTGTCCGGCCGAACCATGGGTGGCGACGTTCACCGCGCGCGGCCGCAGATAGCGCCGGCCGCGACTGTCGTGCATCGCCGCCGGAATGCGCGCATCGGGCAGTTCGTGGTTGAGCATGCGCTCGATATCGACCGCCAACTGTCCGCCGACGCTCTTGTTGCGATTGGTCAGTTGCATCGTGTTGCCGCCGATCCTGACGTCCTGCTTGCCCCCGTCGATCAGTGCCGAGCGGACGAGATCGAGCATCATGTCGTCGACGGCATAGTCCTTCTCAAGGTAGATCGGGTCTTCGACCTTGATCTCGTCGACCCGCGCAAGCATGGCGCGCAGGTTCAGTTTGCCGACCGAGGAGGGGTGATCGAGCAGATGCAGCAGGTCGGACCGGCCGCGGGCTTCGCGCAATGAACAAAAACCGAGCTGGGCGAGGATTTCGCGCACCTCGTGCGCGATGTTGAGAAGATATTGCGCCAGCGCCCGGGGATCGCCGTCGAAGACTTCCGGATTGGTGGTCAGTCCGGCGGGACATTTGACGTTGCAGTTCTTGGCCATCACGCATTTGAGCATCATCAGCGCGGTGGTGCCGAACTCGAAGCTGTCGCCGCCCAGAAGCGCGGACTTGACGACGTCCGACCCTGTCTGGTGGGCGCCCGAGCAGCGCAGCACGACCTTTTGCCTTATGCCGTTGGCGCACAGCGCCTGGTGCACCTCGGCAATGCCGATTTCGGCCGCGCGGCCGGTATATTTGAGCGACGTGACGGCCGCCGCGCCCGTGCCGCCCGTGTTGCCGGCGACGTTGATGACATCCGCCCCGGCCTTGGCGACCCCGACGGCGATCGTCCCGATGCCTTCAGAGCTGACGAGCTTGACGATCACCCGCACGCGCGCCGCCTTGCAGTCGTGGATCAGTTGGGCCAGATCCTCGATCGAATAGGTATCGTGATGGGGCGGGGGGCTGACAAGTTCGACGCCGGGCGTGCCGCCACGGGCCGCGGCGATTTCGACGGTCACCTTGGGCGCGGGCAACTGGCCGCCTTCGCCCGGCTTGGCGCCCTGGCCGATCTTGATCTCGACCTCTTCGAGCGCCGGGTCCGCCAGATAGCCTGCCCAGACGCCAAAGCGGCCGGAGGCGAACTGCTTGATGCGGGACGCGCGGATCGTGCCATAGCGCGAAATATGCTCTCCGCCCTCGCCCGAGTTGGACATGCCTCCGACCATGTTGGTGCCGTGCGCCACCGCTTCGTGAGCGGTCGCCACCAAGGCGCCATGGCTCATGGCGCCGGAGGTCAGGCATGGTGTGATCTCATGGGCGGGCTGCACCGCGTCAACGGGAACCGCCGGCGGCGCCTCGCTCAGGCGGCTCACATAATCGAGGGCGGCGCCATGCACCATCATGTGCAGGGCGCCGCCCTCGATCCAGTGTCCGGTTATGGCGGCGCGGAACCGGTCGACCAGCGATTGCGCCAACGCATCGAGGCGGCTGAGATCGCCGGCGAGCGGCCCGGTCAGGCGGAGCGCATAGCGGCCATCGTCAATCTTCTCACAGCGCAGTCCGCGAATGACGAAATCATTGTTGCCGGCGCGATTGAACAGCATCATCTCGCGACGAATGTCGACATGGTCGCGCAGGAAGGTGATGTCGGCGGGGAACGCCAGAACGTCGCGCAATGCGGCGGGTCGCTTGGCGCGCTCTTCGGCCATGTTGCGCGAAAAGCGCTTGTAGCCCGGCGTCATGGAAAAACGGTCGATGGCATCGGGCGCCAGCCTGTCGAAGCTGGTGTGGACGTAGCCGGCTTCGTCGATGTCGAACGCGTCGCGCATCTTGCCGAGCGTCAAAAGCCGCATCGTGTCGGCCGTCTCGGCGGTTTCGTCCTCGCCTTCGGTCGCAAAGGCGATCTTTTCCTCGGTCAGATCGACAAAGCCGCGCACGGCGGCCGCGCCATAGGAATGGCCGGCGCCTTCGCTGCGCTCCTTGAACAGGCCGAGGATGGGTATGTTGGACTCATCTTCGACCGTCAGCGCCCGCGCATGCCAATCGGCGACCGATTGGGCGATGACGGAAAAACCGACGCCCCCGACCGGGCTTTTCATATTCGGGAAATAGCGCTTGAAGACCGGATCGTCCGTGTCGAGGAAGTTCGGCTCGAAGAATTCTCCGCCCGAATAACTTTCAACCGTGCAAAGACCGACCTTCCCCATCGTCTTCATCAGCGATTTCTCGGCCGCTTTGATGAAGCGCTTGTAGGCTCGCCTCGGATCGTCGGGGAATGTGTCCTCGGCCCGCAATCGCACCCCGAGCGGATAGACCGCAGCGGCGCCAAAGCCCAATGCGCAAGCGATGTGGTGGGCCGATGCGATCTGGCCGCTTTCGACGATGATCGAGGCGCGAAGCCGCAAACCCTCTTCGATCAGCCTTTGGTTGACGGCTGAAACGGCGATGGTCAACGGCAGGGCCGCGCGGTCGCGCGAAACGTGCCGGTCGCTCAAAATGGCGATACCGCCATCGACACGCACGAAAGCCTCGACCTGGTCGCACAGCCCGTCGATCCCGTCGATAAGCGCCCGCTCATTGGCGGCGCTGTCGTTCATGGCGGGCTTATAGAGCAGGTCGAACTTGGCGACCGGGCTGACATGCTGGGACCGTATCTTCAACATGTCCGACATGGTCAGAACGGGCGACGACAAGACGATCTGCTTGTGGCCTTGATGGGCGGCCGAGCCCGCGTGCGGCTTGGCGCCGAGCGCAACGCGCAACGTCATGCCGTCCGCCTCGCGGATGGAATCGAGCGGTGGGTTGGTTACCTGGGCGAAGCGTTGCGAGAAATATTTGGCGACCCCGCCTTCATTGTCCGACAGTGCGTTGATCGCGTTGCCATAGCCCATTGCCGAGACCTTCTCGGCGCCGGTCGCCAGCATCGGGTCCATCAGGAAGCGGAAGCTCTCCTGATTGTGCGAATAGGCGACGTGGCGGGCGGGCGTGTTCAGATCGCCGTCATAGCGCTTGGTGGCGATCTTCGGATCGATCATCGATTCTGGAAGATCGTCGACATGAAGCTGACCTCTTGCAAGAAGGGCCGAATAATCCTTCGCCTCGGCCAGCATTTCCAGCGTCCGTTCCGTGTTGAACACCCGCTTGGCGCCGTGATCGTAATAGAGCATGCCGCCGGCCTCGATGCGGCCGCGACTGATGACGGTCTCGGGCGCAAAGGCGATCTGCCCGGCCTCCGACATGACGGCGATGTAATCGTCGGTCTCGATCGAGCGCAGCGGGCGCAGGCCGAGCCGGTCGAGGCGGGCGCCGACGATGCGGCCATTGCCGAAGACGAGCGCGGCCGGACCGTCGTTCTTTTCCTCGTAAAGCGAGAAATAGGCGAGCATGTCGCGCACATCGGCCGGCAGCGTCTCGTCATTCTCCCAGGCAGGGGGCATCATCGAAACGACGGCGGTGACGAGATCGAGATCGTCGTCGTAAAGGCGCGATTGCAGGGTCTGGTCGAGGCGGCAACTGTCGGACTGGCCCTTCGGACTGATGATGGCGTTGTGGCGTGCCCGCGCCACGGCCGCTTCCGACAGGCGGTTCTTCTTGTCGGTGTTCAACTCGCCATTGTGCGCCATCAGCCGGAACGGCTGCGCCATGGTCGGGTGCGGGTCCGTGTTGGTTGAAAAGCGGGTGTGGAAGAACAGCGTGTGCACCGCATGGTCCGGATCGGAAAGATCGCGGAAATAGGGGATGATCTCGTTCGAGTTCAGCCGGCCCTTGAAGACCTGCGTGTGTGCCGAAAGCGAGATCGGATAAAGGCCCTGCAACGCCCTATCCGTGTAGGCTTGGGCCTCGATCGCCAAAAGCGCCTTGTGGATCAGCCGGTCGAAGGCATGGCCTTTGGCGCCCTTCGGCGCGGCAAAAACCCATTGCCGGATCGGGAGCTGATATTGGATCGCCGCCGGCCGGATCGCGTCGTTGTCGACCGGCATGTCGCGGGCGGCGAGCACCGTCATGCCCTGGGCCGTGAGCGCCTCTTCGATGATGGCGAACGCGCGCTCGTGCTGGTCCGCGTCGTCGGGGAGAAAGAAATTGCCGACCCCGAACCTGCCCCGTTCCAGCTTCTTGCCGACGATCCCGGAGAAGAGCTTCAGCGAAAGGTCGACGCTGATGCCGGCGCCGTCGCCCACGCCCTCCGAGGACATCCCGCCGCGATGCGGAACCGCGCACAGGGCCTGGTGGCCCAGCAGCATCAATTCATGCGTCTGGGCGCTGTCCTTGCGCGTCAGGAAGCCGACGCCGCACGAACTGCGCTCGTCGCGCGGATCGTAAAGACCCATTGTGCTCGCCGGCATTGTCATGACCCCAATACCATCCGCAAACCGAGATGCCGCCTTCTGGGCGGCCAAGCGATTTCGACGCGCGCCATCCCGTCATTTGCGGAGACGGCCGAAGCGATCGGCTCGCGCCATCGAAAAGTTGACTATTAAAGTCAGGAATGGTGATCGTTAAACCGGATCAGGCCAAGTTGCAAGGCGTCTGGCAGGAGAACCGCGCGCCGATTGGCTGATGCCGTTGGCATGCTCATTTGGGTATGACGTGCGGTGTGCCGTGGGTCGGATCGGTGATGACGACGCTGCGCATGCCATAGATGGCCGCGATATTGCCCTCGGTGACGACCTCGTTCGGCGTCCCCTGGCGGATGATGCCGCGATCGCGCATGGCGACGATCCGGTCGCAGAACCGCGCCGCCAGATTGATGTCGTGCAGCACCATCGCGACCGTTTGGCCCTTTTGGCGAGACAGCGTGTGGACCAGGGCCAGAATGTCGAGCTGGTGCGGCAGATCGAGGAAGGTGGTCGGCTCGTCGAGCAGCAGGATGCCGGTGTCCTGGGCGAGCGCCATGGCGATCCAGGCCCGCTGCCGCTGGCCGCCGGACAATTCGTCCACCAGCCTGTCCGCGAGGCCGCAAAGGCCGACCTGGTCCAGAACGCGGTCGACGATCGCCTCATCGTCCGCCGACCATTGCCTGAGCGGCGTCTGGTGCGGGGTGCGGCCCCTGGCGACCAGTTCGCCGACCCGCATCCCCGGCGGGCCTTGTGCAGCCTGCGGCAGGATCGCGATCTGGCGCGCCACCGCGCGGGTCGGCTGGCGAAAGATCGACGTGCCGTTCAGCGTCACCGTGCCCGCGCCTGGCTGTTGCAGCCGCGCCAGCGCGCGCAAAAGCGTGGATTTGCCCGAGGCGTTGGGCCCGACGATCGCCGTGATCCGGCCGGGCGGCAAGCTCAGATCGACGCCGTCCAGCACCTTGTTGGCGCCGAATGAAACGGCCAGATTTTGCGATGCGAGGCGTTGCGTCATAGCGATTGCTTCCTGGCCTGGAACAACAGGACCCAGAGCAGCACGGGGGCGCCGATCATGGCGGTGAACACCCCGGCGGGCAGCACGGGGCCGCCGGGCAGGTTGCGGCCGATAAGGTCGGCGGACAGGGCGACGACGGCGCCGACAAGGGCCGCCGAGGTCAGCGTCGGCCGGCTGGCGCCGCTGAGGCCGTGGGCGATGGGGCCGGCGACGAAGGCGACGAACGGCAGCGGCCCCGCCGCGGCAATGGCCGCGGCGACAAGGCCGACCGCCGTGGCGATCGCGGTCAGCCGGGCCAGGTCGAGGCGCACGCCCAGGCCGATCGCCACATCGTCCTGCATCGTCAGCCGACCGAGGCCGAACTGCTGCCATAGCGCGACAGGTGCCAGCACCAGCAGGCCGAGCCAGACGCTGGCGACATCGGTCCAGTTGCGCGTGTTGAAGGAGCCCATCAGCCATCTGGCCAGGTCGGCGGCCGCTTCGGTCGCGATGCGGCTCATCAGCAAGTCCGAAACGACCGAAAGGGTCAGGCTGATCCCGATCCCGATCAGAACCAGATCGATCGGCCTCATGCCCCGATCCCACGCCAGAACAAGGACGAGAAGCGCGGCGGCAAGCCCGCCGGCCACCGCGCCGACGAGGATGAACGACGTGGCGCCGGTGACCGCGATCGCAAGCACGGCGCCGGCGCCGGCGCCGGCCGTGAAGCCGATCACG